>NZ_JBHXQY010000004.1:0-143431 GCF_042716955.1 Nocardiopsis sp. NPDC058631
CGCAGCCCTGATCGACCGGCTGGGCTTCGACACCGTCGACGCCGGAACCCCGGCCCAAAGCTGGCGCTTCGAACCCGAGTCCGGCGCCTACACCCGGATCTACCTCGCCGACCCCGACGTGCCCTTCGAGCAGATGACGCAGGCCCCCGCCGCCCCCGTGTCGGCCCACAGGCTGCGCGCCGCCCTGGAGGGGAGCCGACGGGTGAAGGTGGCCGAGCGCACCTTCTGACGGCTCGCGACGGGGCCTTCACCGGTTCTGTGGCAAAGGCCCCGCTCGTCTGTCTAGTGCGCCCCGTCGAGAACACCGGGGGTGTCGTGCAGCACGACGCTCTCGGCCAGCGGCTCCCGTCCCATCCGGTACTCGCCGGCGGGGCCCTCGGGGTCGGCCAGGCCGAAGGAGATGCCGAACAGCAGCTTCATCTCCGGTTTGACGCCCAAGGACTCACGTACCACGTCGGCGTAGAAGCCCAGCATCGTCTGCGGGATCCCCGCCAGGCCTCGTGCCTCCAGTGCGAGCAGGAAGGTCTGCGCGTACATGCCGATGTCGCCGGCCACACGCACCCCGTCACCGAACTCGGGCATGAACAGCAGCGCCACGTGGGGGGCGCCGAAGAACTCCAGGTTGCGCAGCGCGGCGTCGTGACGCCCCTGTGTGTCGGAGCGCTCCACACCCAGGGACCGGTGGTACGCCGCGCCCTGCCGGCGGGCGCGCTCACGGTAGACGCCTTCGCCGAAGTCGGCGTAGTCGAAGCTGAAGTCGGAGGAGATCCGGCCCGCCCTGTCCGCTTCCAGCAGTGCGGCGCTCAGGGCGTCGCGGTGCGCGCCCGAGACGACGTGCACCTGCCAGGGCTGGGTGTTGCAGTTGGAGGGCGCCCTCTGGGCGTCCTCCAGCACCGAACGGATGTCGGCCGCGGGCACCGGGTCGGGGAGGAAGCCCCGGACCGAGCGCCGTGAGCGCACGATGTCGGTGAAGGAGCGGGGACTGTTCGACACAAGGGTTCCTCTCGAACGGAATCGGCTTGCGCGGGTGCCGCGAGGCCACGTCCGGTGGCTGACGGCAGGCGCGCCGCTACACTAAGACCTGACATGGGTGTCAGGGGCAAATCGGGGAAGGCCGCCCGCGCGGATCGGTGATCTCGCGCAAAGGACCGGGACCAGCGTGCGGTCCCTGCGCTACTACGAGCAGCAGGGCATGCTCACCAGCGAGCGAAGCGCGAGCGGGCAGCGCCACTACGACGGGTGGGCCGTGGACCGTGTGCTTCTGATCAGGCAGTTCTTCGCCGCCGGGATGAACAGCAAGGCCATCGCCGCGCTGCTGCCCCACATCAAGGACCCCGGGGAACGCTGTTCACCGGCCGTGCTGCGCCAAGTCACCGCCGAGCCCGAACGCATCGACGCCCAGGTGGAGGAGCTCGCCCACGCGCGCCGGACCCTGAGCGGTCTGATCAAGGCCACGCAGGAAGCCATGGGCGGTGCCCGGGCCGCCTCCTGAGCACCCCTTCGGTGGCATCCGATCAGGTCGGCGCCGCACTGACTTCAGCGGCGACACCGTCGACGATGACGATGACGAGGACCGCGTCGACGTGGCGAACGACCCGGTGTTCCGGGGTGCCACCCGGGAACGGGTCATGGCGGTGGCGCAGGAGGGCGGGGCCGTCCTGATGATCGCGGACGGGTGCGCTCAGGCGGTACCGGCGGCGCTCCGGGTCCGTGCCGCGACGCCGGGGGGCGCGGTGCTCTCGCGCTCGACGACCTCGCCCCGGACGGTGATCACGCGGGCTTGGTCACCGGGGTCGTCGTCCAGGGCGAGAACGGCCGCCCGCTCGCCCATCTCCTCCAGGGGGAGGCGCACGGTCGTCAGCGCGGGGGTGAGGTCGCGCAGGGTCGGGATGTCGTCGAACCCCGCCACCGACAGGTCCTCGGGCACCCGCAGCCCCAGGTCGCGCAGGGCCGCCATCGCCCCGGTCGCCATCACGTCGTTGACCGCGAACAGGCAGGTGGCCTTGGTGCCGACCGCCATCAGGCGGCGGGTGGACTCGTAACCGCCGTCGCGGGTGAACGCGCCGTGCACCACGTTGTGGTGGGCCAGCTCCAGACCCGCGCCCGAGAGGGCGGAGTGGAACCCGTCCAGGCGTTCGCGGGCCGTCCACAGGTCGGTGGGGCCGGCCAGGATGGCGAACTCGCGGTGCCCCTGGGCGATGAGGTGGCGGGCCAGGTCGGCCGCTCCGGTGTGGTTGTCGGGCGTGACCGTGTCGGCGGGCAACCCCTCCTGGGACACGCACGCCACCCGTCCGCCCTGGCGGCGGAACAGGCGGATCTCCTCGGCCAGGCGGCGGTTGCTCTCGTCGTCGGTCGAACGCGATCCGACCAGTACCACGGCGCGCGCCCTGTGGGAGCGCAGGGCGGCCAGGATGCGCCCCTCCTTCTGGGCGGAGCGGTTGGTGGTGCCCAGCACCAGGACCAGTCCGCGCTCCTCGGTGTGGCGGGTGACCCCCGCCGCGATCGAGGAGAAGTAGGGGTCGGAGATGTCGTGGACGAGCAGCCCGACCAGCGAGCTGCTGTTGCGGGCCAGCGTCTGGGCGGAGGCGTTGGCCAGGTAGCCGAGTTCCTGGGCGCTGGCGGTGACCTTGTCGCGCAGACGCTGGCTCACCTGGCGGGTACTGCCGTTGATCACCCTGGACGCCGTGGCCAGGGACACCCCGGCGTGTTCGGCGACCTGTTCCAGCGTCACGTAACCGGACTCCACACCGCTCCCTCTTCTGCTTCGGGCCACTGGGAAAACTCTTTCCTAGCGTAGCGGAGCCATCGACTTGTTCACGGCCGGTCGGGTCTCACAGGGTCGTGGTGGGCATCTGGTCCCGCCAGGTCCGGGTGGGGTTCCAGCCCAGGGCGGTGCGGGCGGCCTCCGAGGAGAACGCGGAACGGCCGTCGGCCAGGGACGCGGCCGTCTGCGCCGTGGAGGGGTGGAACCGGGGCAGCAGGTCGTGGATGGGCCCCTCCGCCAGCGGGTCGGGCGCGACGGCGTTGAACACCTGGCCGTTCGGCACCCGGTCCGGGTTCTCGACCACGAGCGCGAACAGCTCGGCGGCGTCCCGCGCGTCCACGTAGTTGAACAGGGAGGTCGCCGCCAGGGAGGGGTCGGCCAGGCGTTCGGCCATGGTGTGCCCCAGCTGGGTGACGGCACCCTGCCACTCCTCGGGGGCGACCACGTATCCGGGGCGTACGCAGGACAGCACGCAGGTGTCGGCGGTGCGGGCCAGGGTGCGCACGGTCTCCTCGATGATGGCCTTGCTGAGCCCGTAGGCGTGCCAGGGCGCGACCGGGTGCTCCTCGTCCAACGGCAGCGCGCGGGGCCGCCAGGAGGGGGTGTTGTACCCGTAGACGGTGGGGCTGGAGGCCGCCACCGCGGAGTGGGCCCCGTGCGCGACGGCGGCGGAGAGCACCGCCCAGGCCAGCCCGGTGTTGACCTGGAGGGTTTCCACGTCGGGGCGGGCGAAGGGTACGGCGATCCCGGCCAGGTGGACGACGGCCTCGGGTCGCGCCCGGGTGAAGGCGTCCTCCCGGGCCGCCTCGTCCAGCAGGTCGGCGACGATCCCGGTGGCTCCGGAGGGGTGGTCGGCCTTCGCCGTGTCCACCGACGTGACCGCGTGGCCGCGGTCGACCAGGGTGGACACGACGCTGCGGCCGAGCCGCCCCGAGCCTCCGGTGACGAGGACGCGCATGGGTGCTGCCTTCCTTCTCGTACGGCGCGTGGGCGCCGTGGTCGTCCACAGGCCGTTGACGGGCCTGGTGGCGCCCGCTCCGCGGGCTTAGCCTTTTGTTATGGGGGGTTGTTGTCCGGACCGCTTCGTGCTGCCCGGCCCCGGTTCCCTGCCGCGGCGTACACGGGGACGCCGG
Source organism: Nocardiopsis sp. NPDC058631 (assembly GCF_042716955.1). Lineage (NCBI taxonomy): Bacteria > Bacillati > Actinomycetota > Actinomycetes > Streptosporangiales > Nocardiopsidaceae > Nocardiopsis > Nocardiopsis sp. NPDC058631. The sequence goes on from NZ_JBHXQY010000004.1 coordinate 3,898, forward strand.
AAGGGAGGGGCCGGGGACCCCGGCCGGTGGTCGCGAACCCCCGGTCCGAGACCCCGCGGCTCCGGGATTCTCCGGCCCTGCGGGTCCACGGTCCCACGGCCCGCCGGGGCGGCGTCCGCGTTCTTCGGCGCACGATCTGCGAGCGCCCAACCGGAGCGCTGGTTCCCGTCCCGGCAGGTCCGGTAGCGGCCCCGGGCCCCGCCCGCCCCGGACATCTCGTCCTCAGGACCGGCGTCCGGAGCGCCCGGGGCCCGTGCGGCCTCTCAGGCCGGCGCCCCGATCGCCCTCGCCAGGTCTCCTGCGTCGGCGGGGTGCCCGTCGTGCACCGCCACGCGCAGTCTCCGCTCCAGCCGACCGCCCTCGGGCAGGGGCAGCCGCTCCTCCCAGGCCAGGGCGGGGCCCACCCCCGGGTAGTCCGAGGCGCGCAGGAACCACGGGTCGCGGTGCTCCCCGGGCTGGACGAAGACGAGCGTCCACGGGGCACCGGAGCCGTCCGTCCCGGCCAGGGCCAGCCACTCCGCGCGGGAGCCGTGCAGGGCCTGCTCTCCCCGCAGGCCGCCCGCACCGGTGACCGCGGGGGGCTCCGTGCCCAGCGGGGCACGCCAGAACAGTCCGCCGTACCCCGCCCCGGGGCGGCCGTTCGTGGCGGGGCTGCCGATGCTCAGCTCACGCCCCGAGGTGTTGGCCAGTTCCACCCGCAGGTCCAGCGCCCAGGTGCGGGCGTCCACCTCCAGGGCCCGCGTGGTCCGCCGCTCGCGCAGCATCTCCCCGCCGTCGGGCCCGGTCCAGGACAGCTCCTCCACCCGTTCGCCGTCCTCCTCGACCGGCCAGGCCACGTGCTCCTGGCGGCCGTGGTTGTCCAGCAGCACCGACCCCTGGTCGCGGACGAAGGTGCGCCCGCCCCAGAAGCTCACCCCCGACACGTCGGGGACGGCCACGCCGACCCCCAGGTGGTGCAGGTGGTCGGCGGGAAGGTGCTCGGTGACCTCCGTGCCCCCTCGCGTGCGTACGGGGTGCAGGTAGGGGCGGGGCGACAGCCGGGGATCGATGTCGGTGCCGTCCCGCTGGAGGGCCAGGACGGCACCGTTGAGGGACAGGGACGCGGTCATGAGCGGGCCTTCGTGGTCGGTGTCGTCGCCGCGGCCCCGGGGAGCCACGCGGGTTCGAGTTCGGAGAACAGTGCGAGGGTCTGGGCGCTGCGCTGGACGAGCGTGGTGATCCCGTCGACGGTGCGGTGGGTGGCTCCGTCCTCGCTCCACACCCTCTGGTGGTCGAGCGGGATCGGGGCGGGGGCCGGGGCGTGCCGGACCGCCTCCAGCACGTGCATGAACCCCCGGGTGGCGTCGGGCGGCACCAGTAGCGGAGCACCCTCGCGCAGGTGGTCGACCAGGTTCTCCAGTAGTCCCGTGCGCGGGTGGACGGTGGTGTCCGGCGCCCGGCCGGGGCGGTGCAGGGTGACCCGGTCCAGCGTGTAGTCGAGGTCGATCCGGCCGCGCTCGCCGTGCACGACCAGGCGCGGAGGCTGGCTGTCGGGGGCGCACAGGCTCACCGCGAGCGTGATGACGGTCCCGTCGTCGGTGCGCAACCGCAGGCAGGAGGTGTCGTCGCTCTCGATGGGGTGGGCGTGGAACAGCTCCAGTTCCACATCCTGCGGTGCCTGCGTGGCGGCGCCGGCCACGGCCAGGGCCGTGGCCACCGCGTGCGCGAACGGGTTGGTGAGCGCCCCGTCCACGACGTCGCGGCCGTCCATGCGGCGTCGCCCGGCCCAGGGGGCGCGGTCGTAGTAGGCGGAGGTGCGTTTCCAGGCGCCTTCGCCGCCGATGCCGCGTACCCGGCCCACCGCCCCGCCGGTGATCAGGTCGCGTACGGCCGTGATCGCCTGCGAGCCCAGGCTCTGGAACCCGACCTGGCAGGCGAGGCCGGAGGCGTCGACGGCGGCGCGCAGCTGCTCGAACTCCTCCAGACCCGCCGTGGTGGGCTTCTCCAACAGCAGGTGGGAGCCGTGGTCCAGGGCGACGCGGGCCAGCGGCAGGTGGGTGTGGATGGGGGTGACCAGGATGGTGATCCGGGCACCGGTCTGGTCGATGGCCCTGCCGAGGTCGTCGAAGTAGGGGACGGGGCCGTGGCCCTCCAGGTCGTCGCCGGGGTCGGGGGGACGGCTGTCGCAGACCCCCGCAAGCCGGACCAGCCCGCTGTCCCGCAGCGGGAGCAGGGTCCGCAGGTGCGAGCGGCCGTGGCCGTGCAGACCGACCAGGAGTACCGGAACGGGTCCGTCCGGTGCCCCGTCCCAGGGCCCGCTCACCGGTCCGTCCCGAGCAGGTCGGCGATCCTGACCGGGGCCCCGGAGTCGATGGAGGCGTTCGCGGCGAGCCCGGTGAGCAGGGCGTTGCCGCCGTCGGCGTGGTCGGGGCGGATGCCGTCGTCGGCTCCGCCGAACAGGGAGTCGAGCATGACCTGGTCCCCTCCGCCGTGCGGGCCCTCGCCGACCGCGATGGGGATCTCCTCCGGCGGCTGCCAGTGGCGGCGCAGGACCAGGCGCGCGAAGGTGTGGTCCTTGGGGGCGGGCATGCCGCGCACGGGGGTGGCCTCGTCCTGGTGGGGGGAGGTGTGGTCGAACTCGGTCATGTCCAGCTCCAGCCGGCCGCGGCTGCCGGTGATGGAGATCCGGTAGCCCTCCCAGGGAGCGTAGGCGACCAGGTGGTAGCTCAGCTTGGCGCCGGTGTCGTAGCCGACCAGGACCGACATGTCGTCCTCGATGGTGATGCCGGGGCCGAACACGTTGAGGTCGCGGCGGTAGCCGTCCTCGTGTTCGGCGTCCAGGTACAGCGCGGTGAGGTCGGCGCTGTCGCCCATGTGCAGGGCGAAGGGGTCGGTCTCGGCGGCGGGGGAGTCGTGCCCGCGCTCGTAGTCGCCGGCGAGCCCGTGGCGGCGTCCGTTCTCGTCGCCGTAGAAGAACAGGCGGCCCCAGGCGAACACCTCGGTGGGCCGGGCACCGATCCACCAGTTGACGAGGTCGAAGTGGTGGCTGGCCTTGTGGACGAGCAGTCCGCCGGACTGGGTCTTGTCGCGGTGCCAGCGGCGGAAGTAGTCGGCGCCGTGTCGCAGGTCCAGCAGCCACTCGAAGTGGACGGAGCCCACCTCTCCGATGGCCCCGGAGGCGATGAGGTCGCGCAGCTGGCGGTGGACGGGGTTGTAGCGGTAGTTGAAGCCGACGGTCACCCGGCCCCCGGTGCGGGCCTGGGCCTCGTTGATGCGCCGCAGCCCGTCGAGGTCGGCGGTCATGGGCTTCTCTGTGATGGCGTCGAGGCCGGCGTCCAGGGCGGCGACGACGTAGTCGGCGTGGGTGCGGTCGACGGTGCACACGATGACCTCGTCGACCCTCTCCTCCTTCAGCATGCGCGTGAAGTCGGAGGGGGAGTAGGTCGGCACAGGGTCGAGACCGGCCTCGGTCACGATGCGGTTGTGCACGGCCATCCGGGTGGCGTTGGTGTCGCAGAGGGCGACCAGTCGCCCGCGGTCCCGGTGGGTGCCGGTCAGCGCCCATGTGTACATCCGGGCCCGGGAACCGGTGCCGACGATCGCGTACCTGCGTGGAGTGGTGTCGTTCACATGCTGCATGGTAAACGCTTTCCACACAAAACGACAGGGGTGCACCGCGAGGAACTGGCCAAATCCGGAACCCGCACCGTGAACACGCATACCGGACCAGGCGGGCACCCAGGGTGACGCCCGTCGCGCGGGGAGCCCTCGGGAGTGCCTTCACCGGCTCGTTCCCACGCTGTGAGGGGGGCGCGAACGGTAACGATCTGGGGTGTGGATCACACTTGTGGGGAAACGAGTCGTTGACACCCATGTAACCCGGTGCTAGAAACTGAACATCCTAATACTTGGATAGCGCTTACCAGAACGGCTCAGCCCAGTTCATCCCGTGTTCTCGCACACACAGCGCCCGTGTCCTTCCGAGTGAGATTGGCTCCCCATGAATCCAGGACCGAACGCCACCGGTCGCCGCCTTCCGTCGGCCCTCCGGGACGGCGGAGCGCCGTGAGCGCCCTGCTCCAGCGGGGGAGGGCGGCGGCTCCGGACCAGGCCGCGCCCGAGTCGCGTCCCCGCCGCGGAAAGAGCGCCGCCCCACGCGCCAGACGCGAGAACCTCGCCGCCTACGGCTTCCTGGCCCCGTGGTTCATCGGCCTGGCGTTCATCACCGCGGGCCCGCTGCTGGCCTCCCTGTACTTCTCCTTCACCGACTACAACCTCATCGGTGAACACCAGTGGGTCGGCGCCGAGAACTACGAGCGGATGATCGACGACACCCGGCTGCACAGCGCGCTCAGGGTCACGTTCGTCTACGTGTTCGTGTCGGTACCGCTCCAGCTGGCGCTCGCGCTCGCCCTGGCGATGGTCCTGGACCGCGGCGTGCGGGGCCTGCCCCTGTACCGGTCGGTCTACTACCTGCCCTCCCTGCTCGGCGGCAGTGTCGCCATCGCCATCCTGTGGCGCCAGGTGTTCGGCGCCGAGGGCCTGATCAACCAGGTCCTGGGGTTCTTCGGGATCCAGGGCGAAGGATGGGTGTCCCACCCCGACTACGCGCTGGGCACGCTGATCGTGCTCAACGTGTGGACGTTCGGCGCACCCATGGTGATCTTCCTGGCCGGACTGCGGCAGATCCCCGCCATGTACTACGAGGCCGCCTCCGTGGACGGCGCCAGTGCGCTGAACCGGTTCTGGAACATCACCGTTCCCATGCTCACCCCGATCATCTTCTTCAACCTGGTGCTCCAGATCATCAACGCCTTCCAGACCTTCACCCAGGCGTTCATCGTCAGCGGCGGTACCGGAGGCCCATCGGACTCCACCCTCTTCTTCACGCTCTACCTCTACCAGCGCGGCTTCGGCGCCTTCGACATGGGTTATGCCTCGGCGATGGCGTGGCTGCTGCTGATGATCATCGGAGGGTTCACCGCGGTGAACTTCCTGGCCTCCAAGTACTGGGTCTTCTATGGCGACTGAGACAACGGCCCCCGCGACCTCCAGCAGGCGCCTCGGGGCCCGACGCACACGACGGCTGCTCATCCACATCGGGCTCATCGGGTTCGGGCTGATCATGCTCTACCCGCTGCTGTGGATGCTCTCCAGCTCCTTCAAGCCGACGGCGGAGATCTTCCGCGCACCCGGGCTCATCCCCGAGACCTTCACCCCGGGCAACTACACCGAGGGGTGGACGGCGCTCCAGTTCCCGTTCCACCACTACCTGCTCAACTCGGCGGTCGTGGTGGCGGGATCGATCATCGGCAACCTCGTCGGATGTTCGATGGCGGCCTACGCCTTCGCCCGCCTGGAGTTCCGCGGCAAGCGGCTCTTCTTCGCGGTCATGCTCGCCACGATCATGCTGCCGATCCACGTCGTGATCGTGCCGCAGTACATCCTGTTCGCCGAACTGGGCTGGATCAACACGTTCCTGCCGTTGATCGTGCCCAAGCTCCTGGCCACGGACGGGTTCTTCATCTTCTTGATGGTCCAGTTCATCCGGGGCCTGCCCAAGGACCTGGACGAGGCCGCGCGCATCGACGGCTGCGGACACGTGAGGATCTTCTTCCAGATCATCATGCCGCTGTCGCTGCCGGCCCTGGCCACCACCGCGATCTTCACGTTCATCTGGACCTGGAACGACTTCTTCAGCCAGCTGATCTTCCTCACCAGCCCGGACATGTACACCGTCCCGGTCGCCCTGCGCACCTTCGTCGACTCCAGCTCCCAGACGTCCTGGGGGCCGCTGTTCGCGATGTCCGTCGTGGCACTCGGCCCGGTCTTCGGGTTCTTCCTGGCCGGTCAGCGATACCTGGTCAAGGGCATCGCCACCACCGGAATCAAGTAGTCGAAAGGAAACCGACCCATGCACGCACACCCTGGCGACGGGCGCCCCCGGGCCCGCCGTCGCAGCACCCTCCTTCCCCTGGCGGCCACGGCCACCGCACTCGTGATGGCCGTCACCGCCTGCGGAGGGGACTCGGGCTCCGAGGACGGCACCGTCGAACTCCGCTTCTCCTGGTGGGGAGCAGACGACCGCCACTCCAGGATGCAGCAGGTCATCGACGTCTTCGAGGCGGAGAACCCCGACATCCAGATCGTCGGTGACTACACCGACTGGGGCTCCTACTGGGACCGGTTGGCCACGAGCACCGCGGCCAACGACGCACCGGACATCCTCATGCAGGAGGAGCGCTACCTGCGCGAGTACGGTGACCGGGGCGCGCTGGCCGACCTCACCGAGTTCGAGGACGTGCTGGACCTGTCGAAGATCGACCCGCTGGTGGCCGAGAGCGGCGACCTGGACGGCCAGACCTTCGGCGTCGCCAGCGGTGTGAACGCGTACGCGATCCTCGCCGACCCGCAGGCGTTCGAGGACGCTGGTGTGGACATGCCCGACGACGAGACGTGGACGTGGGACGACTACGTCGAGATCTCCGAGCAGATCAGCGAGGCCAGCGGCGGCGAGATCGTGGGCACGCAGAGCATGTCCTACAACGAGTCCGGGTTCCAGATCTTCGCCCGGCAGCATGGCGAGAACCTGTACGCCGAGGACGGCTCGCTGGGCTTCTCCCAGGAGACCATGACGGAGTGGTTCAGCATCACCGAGCAGCTGCTGGAGAACGGCGGCCAGCCGGGCGCTGCCGAGAGCGTGGAGATCGAGGGCGGCGGTCCCGACCAGTCGGTCCTGTCCACGAACCAGGGCGCCATGGCGCACTTCTGGACCAACCAGCTCGGCGGTATCAGCGAGTCGTCCGACCGCGAGATCGAACTGCTGCGCTACCCGGGGGAGACCGAGGGCGAGCGCACGGGGATGTACTTCAAGCCCGCGATGTTCTACTCCGTCGCGGCCTCCTCCGAGCACCCGGAGGAGGCGGCCCGGTTCGTGGACTTCATGCTCAACACGAACGCTGCGGCCGAGCTGACCCTGGCCGACCTCGGGCTGCCCGCCAACGTGGACGTGCGCGGGCACATCCTCAACTCGCTGCCGGAGGCGGACGCGCGCAGCGCCGTGTTCCTGGCCGACATCGAGGGCACGATCGTGGACGGCAACCCGCCGCCCCCGATCGGCGCGGGCCAGGTCGTGGAGATCACCAAGCGGGTCACCGACGACATGGCGTTCGGGAACCTGACCCCCGAAGAGGCCGCGGAGCAGTTCATGACCGAGGTGGAGGCGGCCACAGGGGACGCCTGACCAGTACCCTGACGTGAGTGATGGCCGGGCCCGGTGGGAGAGACACGTCTCCCACCGGGCCCGGCGGCGTGTGCGGGAACGGTGCGGGTCCCGCCGTGCCCTTCGCGTGGCCCGTGTCCGCAAAAGTCAGGGCGGGGCGGTGACACCGGTGGGCCCGGTGCGGGCGGAGGGGGTGCCCTTCGAAGGTGCGGGAGGGCCGGGCACGGCGGTCTGGGCGATGAACGCACCGGTGACGATGACCGTGGCGCCCAGGATCTGGACCGGGGTCAGGGCCTCGTCGAGGAGCAGCCACGCCAGCACGATCGCGGTCACGACCTCCAGGTAGGCGACGCCCCCGGCGACCTGCGGGGACAGCCGCCTGATCGCCGAGACCCCGGCGAAGTAGGCGATCGCGGTGCACACCAGCCCCAGCCACAGGGTCAGGGCCCAGCCGGGCACGTGGAATCCGCCCAGGGCGACCGGGTCGGCGAGCAGGCCCCAGGGGATCGTCCAGGGTCGGGCGAGGGCCCCCAGCAGGGCGGTGGCGACCAGGGAACCGAAGGCGATGACGGCGAGCGGGTCGGTGTCCTCTCCCATGCTGTCGCCCAGGAGGAAGAACGCGGCCTGCGCGGCGGCGGAGCCGAGCGCCAGGGACACCCCGATCGCGTCCAGGCGCATGCCCGCCCAGACCTCCAGCAGCAGTCCGAGTCCGGCCACGGCCAGGACGACGCCGAGGACGGCGGCGGGGGAGACCCTGGTGCGGCGTACCACCCGCAGCCACAGCAGAACCAGGACGGGACCGAGGAACTCGATGAGCAGGGCGATACCGACGGGGATGCGGGCGATGGCGGCGAAGTACAGGGCCTGGACGCCGGCCATCGGGAAGACGCCGTAGGCCAGGACCAGCAGGGGGCGGCGCCGGGCGACGCGCCAGTGGGCCAGGGCGACCGGAAGGAGTAGGAGGGCGGCCCCGGCGACCCGTAGCCAGGTGACGTGCAGGGAGTCCATGCCCGCGTCCAGCAGGGGGCGGGCGAACACGCCCGAGCCGCCGAAGGCGAGTGCCGAGGCGAGTGCGAACGCCAGTCCGGAGGGGCGGTGGCGTGCGGGGTTGGCGGACACGTGACTGCTCCGGGGGAGTCATGGGGGGAGGGGGCCTGGGCAGAGCATACGGTCGGCGCGGTGGCGCCCGCAGGGCGGCCCTCAGTCGCGGGCGGCGAGGGGGGTCAGGTCGAGCTGTGCCCAGGCCACGTCGTGCCAGGCGCCGTGTTTCCATCCCACGCGCGACATGACGCCGACGTCCTCGAAGCCCAGGGCCCGGTGCAGTCCGAGGCTCGCGTCGTTGGGCAGGGTCATGCAGGCGATCGCGACCCGCATGCCGCGCTCGGCCAGACGGGGCAGGAGGGCCTCGTACAGGGCCCGGCCCGCTCCGGTGCGGCGTCGCCCCTGCGCCAGGTAGACGCTGACCTCGCAGGTCCGGCGGTAGGCGGCGCGTGTGCGGAACGTGCCGCCGTAGGCGTAGCCGAGGACGCCGTCGGTGTCCTCCATGACGATCCAGGCGTGCTCGCGCTGGGCGGCGGCGATCCGTGCCGCCATCTCCTCGGCCCGGGGCGGGTCGATCTCGAACGTGATCGCGGTGTCGGTGACGTAGGGGGTGTAGATCGCGGCGCAGGCCTCGGCGTCCGCCGGGGTCGCGTCGCGGACGGTGAGGGTCGGCAACGAAGTCATGGTCATGATAGTAATCCGAAACTGACACTATAGTGACCGCATGAGCGACGAACTGGGTTCAGCCCTCGCCCTGGCCCTCAAGGAACTCCGCCGCTCCCGCGGTCTGAGCGCGGCGGCGCTCTCCGAGCTCTCCGGCGTCTCCCGCACCATGGTCAGCCGGATCGAGAACGGCGACGTGCAGCCCACGGCGTCCCTGCTCGGCCGCCTGTCGGCCGCGTTCGGCATCACCCTCTCCGAACTGATCGCCCGCGCCGAGCAGGGCGACCGGCGCCTGGCCCGTTCCCACGAGCAGCCCACCTGGACCGACCCCGGCACCGGGTACGTGCGCCGCGCGGTCTCCCCGACCGCGGGAGGCCCGATCGAACTGGTGGAGGTGGAGCTCCCGGCCGGCGCGCGTGTGGCCTTCCCCGTGGAGGCCTACGTCTTCACCCACCACCAGATCTGGGTCCTGGAGGGTGCGCTCGCCTTCCGTGAGGGCTCCGCCGAGCACGTCCTGGGCGCGGGGGACTGCCTCCAGCTGGGTCCTCCCCAGCCGTGCGAGTTCCACAACCCCGGCCCGGACCCCTGCCGCTACCTGGTGGTCATCGCCCGCCGGGGGGCCTGAGGACGTGGGGGCGCCGCCCCGCGACCGACCGGAACCACCGGTTCCCGGCACCGATCCGAACCGCCGCGAGGGGCCCCTCAGCCGGGCCCGGCACGGTGCGCCGGCCGTCGCGAACCCGCCCGCGAGGGCCGAGCGACGGGGCTGGGACCCGCGGCGCACGCGGCCCGGATCAGCCCCGTTCGCATCAGCCCGGTACGCATCAGGCCTGGCCCACCGCCCGCGCCAGGGCCGCCGCCTCGCCCCGGGAGGAGACGGCGAGCTTGTCGAGGATGTTGTGCAGGTGGTACTTGACCGTGTGCTCGCTGAGCACGAGCCTGTCGGCCATCGCCCGGTTGGACAGCCCCCGCGCCACCAGCGATAGCACCTGGCGTTCCCGGTCGGTCAGGTCGGCCAGTACCGCGGGGGGTTCGGGCGCGGCTGGGACCAGCGGGATCCGCGCGGTGACCGTGGTGCCCCAGTGCGGATCGCTGTCCACCTCCAGGGCGCCGCCCAGGGGCGCAACCCGCTCGGCGAGCACCGCCAGGGCGGAATCGGCCGCGTCGTGCGTGCGTCGGCCGTCGTCGCGGACCGCGATGTGCAGGGACGACCCGTCCACCGACCAGGACAGGCGCAGCCGTGTGGCGTCGCTGTCCTGGAGCAGGGTGACCAGCGCGCCCCGCGAGACGGTGCGCGCTGCCTGTGCCGTGTCCCTTGCCAGAAGCAACGTGCTGTCCGGCGGGCGCAGGTCCACGCTCTGGGGATGGTGGCGGGCGACATCGCCCAGTTCGCGGCCGAGCACAGCGAACGCCTCGTCGGCCGGTTGCGCGCTCAGTGCGCGGTCCACCTCGGTGTCCCTGCGTACCCGCACCAGCGCCTCGGACGCGGTGCGCACGGCCTCGTCCCGCGCCTCGCGGTCGTCCAGCCGCTCCGAGCGCAGTGTGCCGAGCAGCGACGTCAGGACGGCCGCGTGCACCTCGGCCTGGTCGGCGAGCGCGATCGCGATGATCTCCCACAACGACACGACCGCCCGGACCCCGGGGGAGCCCGCGGCGGTCGACGCCGGGACGCCCACCAGTACCAGCCCCGCGCCGCTGGTGCTCTCGGCGGCGGAGGGGAGCGCGAGGACGCGCCGGTCGGCGCCGCCGAGGCCGACCTCTCCGGTCCACCCCGCCGGCGGGGCGTCGGCCAGGAGAGCATGTGCCCGCGAGGCGGTCAGCGCCGAGACCGCCGCCGCCGGACCGCTGCGCTTGACCGGCGCGCGGGCGCAGGCGCCGGTGAGCATGACCGCGCCCAGGTGCGGGACCAAGCGCCCGATCTCGGCGGAAAGGCTGTCGAGAACGTGCGCGCGGGGGGCCGTCAGCACCCGTTCCAGGGCGCGGGCCGTGTGCCGGTGGTCGATCACGTCCCCAGACTAGGGGACCCGCACCCCCTGGACCCCAATCGTATGGCTAGTGGACACTGATCGAAGGATCAGCGCGCAGCCGGGCGCGGAGGGCGCAGGGTGGCTGCGCGGGATGCGAGGCGGTCCCCACCTGGGACCGCGGCCCGGTCCCCGTCACCGAGACCCGAGATCCGAAGGAAGAACCATGCGTGCTGTCAGCTTCTCCGAGTACGGCGACCCGTCGGTCCTGACCGTCGTGGAGGCCGAGGTCCCCGAGCCCGGCCCCGGGCAGGTGCGGGTGGCCGTCCGTGCGGCCGGGGTCAACCCGATCGACGTCAAGCTGCGTTCGGGGCAGATGGCCCAGAACATGCCGCTGTCCCTGCCGCACGTGCTCGGTCTGGAGGTGGCCGGTGTCGTGGACGCCGTGGGCGAGGAGGTCACCGACGCGGCCGTCGGCGACGCTGTCGCGGGATGGGCCGTCGGCGGCGGCTACGCCGAGTACGCCGTGCTGTCCACGTACGCGGCCAAGCCGGACGCGCTGACCTGGCAGGAGGCGGCGGGTCTCCCGGTGGCGGGGGAGGCCGCGGTCCGCGCGCTGCGCGTCCTGGACCCCCGGTGCGGAGAGACGCTGCTGGTCAACGGCGCGTCGGGCAGCGTGGGCACGATCGCCGTCCAGCTCGCCGTCGAGAACGGCGTCACCGTGGTCGGTACGGCCGGGAGTGCGAACCTGGACCGGGTGTGCGCGCACGGGGCGCTCGCGACCCCCTACGGGGAGGGACTCGCCCGGCGCGTGCGCGCGCTGGCGCCCCAGGGCGTGGACGCCGTCCTGGACGCGGCCGGGCACGGGGCGCTCCCCGACGCGATCGCCCTGCGCGGCGGTACGGACCGGATCGTCACCCTCGCCGACCCGGCCGCCTTCGACCTGGGCGTCCCCTTCCTCTCCAAGACGGATGACCAGACCACGCAGACCCTGGAAACGCTGCTGGGGGCCGCGGCCGAGGGGCGGATCACCCAGCCCGCGTCCCGGGCGATGGGGCTGGAGGAGGCCGCACAGGCCCACCGGGAGTGGGAGCGGAAGTCCTTCGGCAAGATCGTCCTGGTTCCCTGACACCTCCGCTCAGGGACGTGTCCGCCCACCTGCGACAGGGCTCCGACTCGGTGACGCGCCGGGCCACGCGGCGTCGTCGATCGCGAGCCATGGAGCGACAGCCACGGCCGTGGGAGTGCACCCGGTGAAGGACTTGACCTCGCGGTGCAGGTGGGACTGGTCGACGTAGCCGCTCTCGGCGGCAACACCGGCGGCGGCGTGGCCCGCGGCGAGAAGGCGGGCGGCGTGGTCGAACCGCACCAGTCGGGCGGCGCGTTTGGGCGTGATACCGAGCTGGGCACGGAAGCGGGCCGACAGGCGCTTGCGGCTCCAGCCGACCTCGTCCGCGAGGCCGTCGACCCGCGCTCGCCCCCGGCTGGAGCACACCTGCTGCCAGGCGAAGGCGACCTCCGGGGCGACCGCTGGGCGGGCGTACAGCCGTCGGCCGAGGATCTCCCCCGCGATCGTGAACCGTTCGTCCCACGACGCGGCGGCGCGCAGCCTGTCCTCCGCTCGTCCGGCGTCGCGGCCCCAGACGTCCGCTAGGGACACCACGGTCCCGGTGAGCCCGGTCGCCGTGCCGAGCACGGCAGCCGCTGCGGCCGGATCCAGCCGGATCTGGAGGCACTCGCCCGTCAGGCCACCGGTCCGGAGGTCGCCGGGGAGGAGCCCGACCACGACACTGCCGCGCCTGGATCGTCCACGGGTGCGGTAGACGGGGCCTTCTCCCTCGCTCAGGTCGATGAACAGGCTGACGGAGGGGTGCGCGACCATGGCGATGTCCATGAACGCGGAGGCACTGTAGCGGAACCCGGCCATGCTGCTGCCCGGCAGCCGAGCCGACGGGAGCGGGACGGCGATGTCCATGAGCCCCCAGTCGGGTGGCGCCCCTGTCGGTGGCATAGGAAGATCCTAGGCCTCGTCGGGGACGGCGTGCCGGCGCTCTGTCGCGGTGAACTCGAGGAGCAGCTCGCCGGTCGCCTCGGGCGCTTCGAGTACGGGCATGTGTCCGACGCCGGACAATCGCTCGACCCTCGCGTTCGGCACCACGTCGTACTGGTGCGCCGACAACGGCTCCCAACGGGGATCGGCGGTACCGAAGACCACCAGCACGGGAACGCCGAGGGCAGCCAGGCGCTCGGGCACGCTCCGCTCGGCGATGTACTCCGTGTTCCGACGCAGCACCGTCCTGAACGTGCCGTACGTGGTCCCCCGCGCCTCGGCGACCATGTCGTCCGGGACATTTACCGGACGAACAGCGGTCGCCCTGATCCCCTTGCGGATCATCGCGTCCGAGCGCCCCGACCACAGGATCGGACCGAGAGGCGGGCCCAGCAGGGCCCGGAGGAGGAGCGGCTGCGGAAGGAGCGCGTCGACGCTCGGACCGCAGCTGATCAGGGCGATCGAGCCGACCAGGTCGGGACGCTGTTCGGCGAGCGCGGTGGCGACATAGCCACCGCTGGAGTGTCCGGCCACGGTGACGGAACGAAGGCCGAGGCCGTCGAGGAGCGCCGCTACCCGGTCTGCCTGCACGGACACGTCATAGGACGCCGCAGGCGGTGATTGGCCGCAGCCCGGGAGGTCGATCCGAAGGACGTGGTGATGTTCGGCGAGGGCCGGGACCATCGTGCCCCAGGAACCGCCCGAGGCGCCCGATCCGTGGATGAGCAACAGCGGCGCCCCCTGTCGAAGGCCGTCGTGGACCACATGCATCCCGTGCGCGGGCTCGGCGTCGTACTCAGTCATGCGACCGATGGTGCATGGGCCGACAGGCACCGGTCTTGTACGAATGTCGCCGTGGAGCCGACCATCTCTCCTCGGGAGGGAAGGGGGCGCCCCGGTAGCCGGTGTCGGCCAGGGCCCGCAGGTGGGTGTGGAGGGCGGGGGAGGCGGGGGTGGCGGTGCGCACGACCCGGCCGTGCCGGAAGACCGTGTTCATCGTCCCGCCGTCGAGCCGGCGCACGTCTTCGCGGGCGTCGTCGTCGGGGCCGGTCGCAGGGGTCATCGTTCTCCGGGGATTGCGGAAAACCTGTGGCGGCTGGGATGCGTCAAAACTACAGTCCTGGCCGGTGGAGAGGGAGGGTGCGTGAGGCGGTCACCGCAGGAGAAGAAGGCCCTGAGCTATGCCAGGGACCGGCGCAACGTCTACGGCGAGAACGACAAGAGTTCGCGTCGGAGCATCTCCGGGGCCAAGCGGAGGGTGGTCCGGGCCAACCGCCGGGCGCGGACGATCGCGCTGGCGTCCGCACGCGGTGTAGCGGACGCGGGGGCCGGGGCCGCGGCGCAGGAGCGGTTCGAGCGCCGTCGGCCCAAGAGGTGGCAGAAGTGGCCGGACGCGCCGCTGGCGCAGTACGTCGAGTTGACCCTGGCGCGCCGGAGCAGGGCCGAGGGCGGCAAGGGCCGCAGCGCCGAGCGCCTGGCGAGGGTCCGCCGCGCGGTCGCGCCGCCCGGGGCGCTGACCCGGCGTTTGCGGCCTGGGAGGGGCGACCCCGTGTGTGGTGCGCCCGCTGGCGGGCCGGGGGTGGGAAGGCGCCGGCAGGGTTTTCCACAGCCGCACCCGAACCCGTGTTCGCTCCACTACTGTGGGTTGTGAAAGCAGTAGAGCCCGGCAGGTGCTACCAACACCGGCGCCGGGCTCTGACCCCCAACCTGGCACAAACAGGGAGGCGGCTAGTGGTGGAGTGTATCCAACCCGGCCCCGATGTCACGGCCATATCCCGCATGTCGTGTCCTTCGCGTATTCCGGAGGAGGCGGCCAGGCCCCCGGCCGACCCCGGTAGGGAGCGCCGGCGCCCCCCGGGTGCCATGCGCGGTGTCGGCTTCATGCCCTCGCTCTGGATCACCGACGCGCTCAAGGCCGGGTTGCTGCCCAGCACCCGCGCGCACGCCGTCGCGGCGATCATCGCCGACGCCGTCGACGCCGACGGGCGCTGGTGCTTTTTGTACCTCGACACGATCGCGGAGCGCTCCGGTGGGACCGTGGGCGTCTCTACCGTCAAACGGGCGATCGACGACCTCGTCGGCGCGGGCCTGGTGCGCAGGCTCGATCCGCTGCGGGCACGCCTGTTCTTCTATGACGACATCGCCGCCGGGCGCCGGTGGCCCGACCGGCTGCCCCCGGTGCTGGAGCTGTTGATCCCCGCGTCGGCGTACACGGCCCAGGCGCTGGAGGAGGTCAACCAGGTGCGTCGCGAGCTGGGGGAGGAACCGCTGACTGCGGCGTCGCGACCCTACCCGTCGGTAGGAACGACAGTTCACACTGACCGGAACGACAGGTCAGAGCGACCTACAGACCTTTCCCCTGTAGACCCCTCCCCGATTCATGGTTCCGTCCGGGGGAGCGACACCACAGGGCGCGTGGCCGCTCGGGCCTACGCGCGGGGCGTCCGCCCCCTGCCGTTGCCGGTCACTGGTCCGGCACCGGTGCCGGACCCCGCGCCACCACCGCGCTCCGTGCCGGCGCCGGCCTCGGGCGGGTTCGCCCGGCGGCTCCTGGAACGGATACCGGACGCGGCGCTGCGCCGCCCGGGGCCCGACCGCCAAGCCCTGGCCCGAGCCGTGGACCGGCTCGCCGGGCAAGGGCTGCCAACGGCCGATCTGACCGCGCTCCTGGAGGGCGCCGAGGCCCTGCGCAGCCCGTTCCCGGCGCTCATGCGCCGCCTGGGCAGCGTGCAGGACGCGCGCGGGTTCCTGGACGGCCGCCTCGGGGCGGGCGTGCGCCGTGGCGGAGGGGGCGCTGCGGCGCCGCCCACCGGCGTCGGGGTCCCCGCGCCCCGGCGCCCCGACGAGGGCGACGCCTTCGCCCGCCCGCCCGCGTTCGCCGTCGGTCCCGACGGGGCTGCGCCGCGCACCTGTCCCGACCACCCGGGTGTGCGCAACGTGCCCGGCGGGACGTGCCGGGTGTGCGGCGCGCCCTGCCGGAGCGTGCCCGGCGAGATCCTCCACCCGCCCAGCGGCCCCGGGGCACCCGCCCCTGCCCCGTGGGCGCCTTCGCAGGGCGCGGCAGGGCTCGGCGGGGGTGGTGGGCCGGGTCGGGCGGGAGGTCCTTTGGTCGCGTCCCCGCGGGAGGACCCCGGCTCCGCTGGCACCGCCGAGGAGACCGATCCCGCGCTCCTGGCGCTCATGCGCGCCTCTCTCACCCGGGCCCACCCCCCAAGCTTGCGTCCGCCCGTGCCGACCGGTCGCGCGCCCACGCCCTCGGCGCGGGAGTCGGCCGACTCCGTGCGCCGCCACCTGAGCCGGCTCCGCAGCCGGGCTACCGGGTGAGGGGCATCGGCCGACCGTGGCCGCCGGGACCGGTCGGGATCTTCCGGCCGCTGCCGAGTCCTCTCGGGCCCCCGCGCACCATGCGGGTCCCGCAAGGGCTTCTGCGAGCGGCGGCCCGTGGAAACCAAGCACACCCGGGGCCTTTGGCCCGACCCTCACGAGCGGGCCTTCACACGGATACGAACGAAGAAGCGTGCCTGTCGCTCAGGAGGCAACCCGTGCGGGCGGGGAAGAATGGTACCCGCGGGCAGGTTGGGGCGTGCGCGGGAAAACGCTGGGGGCGACGATGACAGGTGACCGGATCGGGTTGGCGCAGATGCTCACCTCAGCGGTGGACGCCGCCCCCATGGAGTCCCTCAACGTGATGGCGCGCAATCTGCACGACCGGTTCGAAGCGCGCTCGGTGTCATTCCTGTTCCTTGACATCAGCGGTCAGCAGGTGGTGCGGATCAACGACGAGAGCACCACGGAGACCGGCGACCGCGGCGATCGGTTCCCCCTGGCCGGCAGCATCTACCAGCGGGTACTGCGCACCCAGGAACTGATACAGGACTCCGGCGGTAGGGACGGACAGCGGGTGCTCGCCCCGGTGACCAACCACGGCGACACCCTCGGCGTGCTGGATCTGACCCTGCTGTACGTCACCGCGGAGATCCTGGAGGAGATCCGCGAGGCCGCGTACGCGCTGGCCTACGTCATCGCCACCGACCGCCGTTTCACCGACCTCTACCACTGGGGCCAGCGCACCAGGACGATCAGCCTGGCCGCGGAGATCCAGAACCAGCTCCTGCCCAGCGCGGCCTCCTGCGAAGCCGCACAGTTCGCCCTGGCCGCGGCTCTGGCGCCAGCCGATTCCAACGCCGGCGACACCTACGACTACACCCTCGACCACGACACCCTGCACCTGTCCATCACCGACGCCATGGGCCACGACGTCAACGCCGCCCTCACGGCCACGCTCCTGGTCAACGCCTCCCGCGGCGCCCGCCGCGTCGGCGCCGGCCTGGTCGAGCAGGCACAGCAGACCCACCAAGCCCTCCTCGACTACGGCGACCACACGCTCGCCACCGGCCAGATGGTGCGCATCGCCCTGGACGGAAGCGGCGCCCGGCTCGTCAACGCCGGACACCCCTGGCCGCTGCTCCTGCGCGACGGCATGGTGAACGAGGTGCGCCTGGACGTCGACCTGCCCTTCGGTATCCCCGGATCCGGCGCCTACCACGTACAGGACCTCGACCTGCGCCCCGGCGACCGCCTCGTCCTCTACACCGACGGCGCGCAGGAACGCCAGGCCGAAACCGTCGACCTGCCCCACCTGATCCGTGACACCGCCCGCGAACACCCCCGTGAGGTCGTGCAGTCCCTGATCACCGCGGTCACCGACGCGTGCGCCGGACACCTGGAGGACGACGCCACCGTTGTGTGCCTGGACTGGCACGGCCACCCCTTCCAAGGCCGCCGCGCCTGAGCCGGAGCCCGCAGATGAGCGCTGGGCGGGTGGCGGTGGCAGGGGCGGGCCATCGGTCTCAGCCAGGGCCCACGCGGTGTCGGGTTCTGCGGCACGGCGCCCGGCCCGGGTGGGGCCGTTGGGTGCCCCGGGGGTCGAGGCTGCCTCCGGGCCGACGTGTAACGTCGAAGCAACAGCACCAGAATACGGCGGAAACACGACCGCGGTCCGGGCACCCTCGTGGTCCGGATCCGAAAGGACCTCCTTCACCCATGGCCAACACGTCCGACCTTGAGAACCACCACCCGGGCGTGCGCTCGGCCTTCGCACACGTGGTGCGGCGCAACCCGGACGAGCCGGAGTTCCAACAGGCCGTCCTGGAGGTGCTCGACAGCCTCTCGCCCGCCCTCTCCCGGCACCCCGAGTACGCCAAGGAGCGCATCCTGGAGCGTCTGTGCGAGCCCGAGCGCCAGATCGTCTTCCGGGTGCCCTGGCGCGACGACCAGGGGCGCGTGCACGTCAACCGTGGCTTCCGCGTGGAGTTCAACAGCGCGCTCGGCCCCTACAAGGGCGGTCTGCGCTTCCACCCGAGTGTGAACCTCGGGGTGATCAAGTTCCTGGGGTTCGAGCAGATCTTCAAGAACGCCCTCACCGGTATGAGCATCGGCGGCGGCAAGGGCGGAAGCGACTTCGACCCCAAGGGGCGCTCGGACACGGAGGTCGAGCGGTTCTGCCAGTCCTTCATGACCGAGCTCCACCGCCATCTGGGCGAGCACACCGACGTGCCGGCCGGGGACATCGGGGTGGGCGGGCGCGAGATCGGCTACCTGTTCGGCCAGTACCGGCGGCTCGCCAACCGCTGGGAGGCCGGGGTCATCACCGGCAAGGGGCTGTCCTGGGGCGGTTCACGGGTCCGTACCGAGGCCACGGGGTACGGGAACGTGCTGTTCGCCCAGCGGATGCTGGAGCGCACGGGCCAGGGCCTGGAGGGCAGGCGCGTGGTGGTGTCCGGTTCGGGGAACGTGGCGATCTACTCGGTGGAGAAGGCCCAGCAGCTGGGCGCCACCGTGGTCGCCTGCTCCGACTCCGGGGGCTACGTCGTGGACGAGAAGGGCCTGGACCTCGACCTGCTCAAGCAGCTCAAGGAGGTGGAGCGCGCCCGGATCGGGGAGTACGTCGAACGTCGCGGGGACGCCCGCTACGTCAAGGGCGGCAACGTGTGGGACGTGCCCTGCGACGTGGCCCTGCCCTCGGCGACCCAGAACGAGCTCGACGCGGACTCCGCGCGCACCCTGGTCCGCAACGGCGTCCTGGCGGTGTCGGAGGGGGCGAACATGCCCACCACCCCCGAAGCGGTCAAGGTGCTGCGCGAGGCCGGTGTCCTGTTCGCGCCGGGCAAGGCCGCCAACGCCGGAGGGGTGGCGACCAGCGTCCTGGAGATGCGGCAGAACGCGCGGCGCACGTCGTGGTCGTTCGAGCACGCCGAGTCCGAACTGGCCGAGGTGATGACGGGGATCCACGACCGGTGCGAGGAGGCCGCCGAGCGGTACGGCTCCCCGGGCGACTACGTGCTGGGCGCGAACGTGGCCGGGTTCGAGCGCGTGGCGGGCGCGATGCTCGCCCAGGGCCTGATCTAAACGCCTCGACCGCCCGGGGCCGCTGACGGCCCCGGGCGGAGTCGACCCGGGAGTTCCTCTTTCCTCTCGGGGGCCGCGGGGCACACGCCTGCAGCGACGAACGCTCCCACCCGCAGGGGAGCGGGGGCGAAGGAGCGGGACATCCGCCCCTTCGCCCCCTGCCTGGGCAGGTCAGCCGTTGTACGGGGCCGCCACGTCCAGGACCCAGACAATGCCGAAGCGGTCCTTGAGCATCCCGTAGAGCGGTGCCCACTGTGCGGGCTCCAGCGGCTGCACGACGGTCGCACCGACAGCCAGCTTCTCCCAGAAGGCCGCGATCTCGTCGGCGTCGTCACCGCGCACGGAGACGAAGACGGCGTTCTCGCCCGCGTTCCACGGCATCTGGGAGGGCACGTCGTAGGCCATGACGCGGAAGCCGTTGTCCGCGGCCACCTGGCCCCACATCACCTGGTCCGCCTCGTCCGGGTTCTGCGTGTTGCCCGCGTCCTTGTAGGTGACGGCGACGACGTCCCCGCCGAAGACGGAGTGGTAGAAGTCGAGCGCCGCGCGGGCCTCGCCGCGGAAGTTCAGGTGGGTCGTGGTGGTGATGGGCATGAGGGTTTCCAGTCTTCGTGTACTCGGATGAGCGCCGAACGGGCTCGTGTCGGACGTCGGCCATGCGCCGCTGGGGCGGCGGGGCCCGGCATCGGCTGCGGAAGGTCACCCGCCGCGAGCGCGGCAGCGCACACCCGGTGCCCGCTGCCGACGGGGCTGTGATCTGCGATGAACGCGTATCCGCTCACCCCGTCGCCGTGATCTCACACTGGCAGCCTTACAGGACAGGGTGTGTCCTCTATTGGCAGCAGAATGGGGCTCATGGTGAAAACGTCCGCTCGTCTGCTCGCGCTGCTCTCCATGCTCCAGACCCGTCGGGACTGGTCGGGCGAGGAGCTGGCCGCACGGCTGGACATCAGCGCCCGCACGATCCGACGTGACGTGGACCGGCTCCGCGAACTCGGCTACCCGATCACCGCCTTCAAGGGGCGCGACGGCGGATACCGGCTCGATGCGGGGTCGCAGATGCCCCCGCTGCTGTTCGACGACGACCAGGCCGTGGCGCTGGCGGTGGCGCTCCAGGCGGCCACCACCAGCGGCGCCGGTATCGGTGAGGCCGCGGCGCGCGCCCTCACCACCGTGCGCCAGGTCATGCCCGCCCGCCTGCGCCAGCGGATCAACCCGGTCCGGGTCACCGCGGTCACACCGCCCCACGACCGCCCGCCCCGGGCCGAGGGCGGCCTGCTCCTGGCGATCAGCGCGGCCGTCCACGCCCGCCAGGAGCTGCGCCTGGACTACGCCCCCGCCTTCCGGTCCGCCTCGGACCGGGACGACACAGGGGTGGACCGGCGCCGGGTACACCCCCATCACCTGGTCACCTGGAAAGGGCGCTGGTACCTGCTGGCCTGGGACGCCGAGCGCGAGGACTGGCAGACCCTGCGCGTGGACCGCATCTCGCCCCGCAACCCCAACGGCCCCCGCTTCACCCCGCGGGAGGTGCCCGGCGGTGATGTGGCCTCCTTCATCACCAGCAGGTTTCGGGGCTCCGACGGACCGGCCCAGTGGCCCTGCCGCGGCGAGGTCATCCTCGACCTGCCCGCCGCCTCCGTCGTTCCCTTCGCCCACGACGGGCTGGTCGAGGAGGTGGACGCCGGCCGCTGCCGACTGACGCTCGGCTCCTGGTCGTGGGTGGGTCTGGCCTCGGCCATCGGGCGGTTGGACGCCGACTTCGAGGTCGTCGGGCCGCCCGAGCTCAAGGACGCCTTCGGGCGCCTCGCGCGCCGCTTCGCGGGTGGCGGCGGTCAGGACCGCCTCCCCGGGTGAAGGAGCGGCCACCCAACCGGCGGGGCGCCGCCCCGGGATCACCCGGTGTTCTCGCCGTTCACCACAGGTGGTGGACGTGGGGGCGGACGAGTTCGTCATAGACCTCGCCGACCCGTGCGTGGACGCCGGGGGTGAGCGGCGCCAGGTGCGCGGCGGCGGCGTTGCCGCGCGCCTGGTCGGCGTTGCGGGCGCCGGGGATGACGACGCTGACGCCGTCCTGGTCCAGGATCCAGCGCAGGGCGAACTGGGCCATGGTCATCCCCTCGGGGACCAGCGGGCGGATCTTCTCCACCGCCTCCAACCCGGTGGCGTAGGGGACCCCGGAGAAGGTCTCGCCCTTGTCGAAGGCCTGCCCCTCCCGGTTGAAGGCGCGGTGGTCGTCGTCCCCGAAGGCGGTGTCGGCGGTGAACCTGCCCGACAGCAGTCCGCTGGCCAGCGGGACGCGGGCGATGATGCCGACCCCGGCCTCGCGCGCGGCGGGCAGGACCCGCTCCAGGGGCTTGTGGCGGAAGGCGTTGAGGATGATCTGGACGGTGGCCACATGGGGGCGGGCGATGGCGGCCAGGGCCTCGTCCACGGTCTCGACGGAGACGCCGTAGGCGCGCATCCGCCCCTCTTCGACCATGGTGTCCAGGTCGTCGAAGACGGCGTCGGTGGCGATGACGGCGGCGGGCGGGCAGTGCAGCTGGACGAGGTCGATGGTGTCAACGCCCAGGTTGCGGCGGGATTCGTCGTTCCAGGCGCGGAAGTTGACGGGGTTGTAGTTCTCGGTGAGCTGGTCCTGGCGCCGGCCCATCTTCGTGGCCACGGTGATGTGGGGGAGTTCCTTCAGCAGGCGGCCCACGAGCCGTTCGCTGCGGCCGCCGCCGTAGACGTCGGCGGTGTCGAAGAAGGTGACGCCCGCCTCGGCCGCCGTGTGCAGTGCGGCCGTGGCGTCGGCCTCGCTGACCTCACCCCAGGAGGCTCCGATCTGCCAGGCGCCGAAACCGACGACGCCGACGTTCTTGCTGGTGCGACCCAGTACGCGTTTTTCCATACAGGCGATCCTAGGCACCCGGGAGCGTTCCCACCGCGCCGGGGCGGGGTCGGGGGCCGCCCTGGGAAAACCGGGTGCGGACACCGGCGAGGAGATCATCACGTTCGCGGGTCCGGGCCGGGTGTCGCGCTGAGCTTGCCCCGCACCCCGTCGAGAAGGGCGTTCAGTCCGAACCGGAAGGTCTCCCACGCCTCCTGCTCCAGGTAGGGCTCGTTCTCGTTCTCGTTGGAGAACGCGCCCGCCTCGGACAGCAGGGTCAGGGTCGGGAAGCGCTCGGCGAAGTCGGGGACGAACTCCTCCAGCTGCGCGGACCGCGCGAACCACCACTCGTCCTCGGGCACGCCCATGACGGCCTCGGCTCGGCGGGCCTCGGCGGCGGTCTGGACCGAACCGCGCACCAGGGAGAAG
The DNA here is from genome assembly GCF_042716955.1 of Nocardiopsis sp. NPDC058631. NCBI lineage: Bacteria > Bacillati > Actinomycetota > Actinomycetes > Streptosporangiales > Nocardiopsidaceae > Nocardiopsis > Nocardiopsis sp. NPDC058631. The sequence continues at coordinate 26,526 of NZ_JBHXQY010000004.1, forward strand.
AGGTTGCCGTAGGTGCTGCGGATCTGGGCGGCGTCCAGCCCCGCGCGGTGCAGCACGAGGGCCAGTGCCTCGAACAGCCGGTACTCGTTGGGGCCCAGGACCGGCCTGGCCTGGGACACCTCCAGTGTCCAGGGGTGGCGGAGGTAGAACTCCCACAGCCGGGTCGCCCAGATTGTCGTAGCCTTCCGCCACTCTGATTCGTCGTCGCTCTCGGCGGTTTGGGCCAGCTCCCCGAACGCGTGGTCGTACATGAGCTCGATCAGCTCGTTCTTGCTGGCCACATAGGTGTAGAGCGACATGGCGGTGCGTCCGAGCCGCTGTGCCACCGCGCGCATCGACAGGGCGTCCATGCCCTCGGCATCGGCGACCTCGATGGCGGTCTCCACGACCAGGTCCACGCTCAGCTCGGGTTTGGGGCCGGGGGCGGTGCGTGTGGACGGATCCGCGGGGGCGCGCCACAGCAGACCCATGGAGCGGCGAGCGTCACCCTGCCCGGCGTATACGACCACTTGCATCTCCTTATGCCATAAACTAACGTTCGCAGGCCATCAGTTTACCGCATAAGGATTTCTGAGGAGCAGCGTGCCTTCCGAACCCACCTCCATGGCCGACAGCCACGACACCATCCAGGTCAGGGGCGCCAGGGAGAACAACCTCGCCGACGTGTCCGTGGACATCCCCAAACGGCGGCTGAGCGTCTTCACCGGCCTGTCCGGATCCGGCAAGTCCTCCCTCGTGTTCGGCACGATCGCCGCCGAGTCGCAGCGACTCATCAACGAGACCTACACCGCCTTCGTCCAGTCGTTCATGCCCAGCCAGGGCCGACCGGACGTGGACTCCCTGCGCAACCTGAGCGCCGCCATCATCGTCGACCAGGAACGGATGGGCGCCAACTCCCGCTCCACCGTCGGCACCGCCACCGACGCCGCCGCCATGCTGCGGATCGTCTTCAGCCGGGTCGGCACCCCGCGCCTGGAGCCGTCGAGCCTGTTCAGCTTCAACAACTCCGAGGGCATGTGCCCCGAGTGCGAGGGGCTGGGCCGCACCAACCAGGTCGACCTGGAGGAGCTCTACGACCGGGACCTGTCCCTGAACGAGGGCGCCATCACCGTCCCAGGATTCGCGGTGGACTCCTGGTACTGGCAGGTCATGGCCAACTCCGGGCTCCTGGACGCGGACCGCAGACTGCGCGACTACACACCCGAGGAATGGGAGACCTTCCTGTACGGGCCCGCGACCCGCATCAAGGTGGGCGGCAACTCCTTCTCCTACGAGGGGTTGATGGTCAAGCTCAAACGCACCTACCTGGCCAAGGACCGGGATTCCATGCAGCCCGGGATCCGCGCCTTCGTGGACCGCGCCGTCACCTACTCCACCTGCCCCGAGTGCGAGGGCACGCGGCTCAACGCCGGGGCCCGCTCCGTGAAGGTCGCCGGGCGCACCATCACCGAGTGCTCGTCGATGCAGATCAACGAGCTCGCCGAGTTCGTCAGAGCCCTGGACGAGCCCTCGGTGAAGCCGTTGCTGGACAACCTCGGCCACACCCTCGACTCCCTGGTGGAGGTCGGGCTGGGCTACCTGAGCCTGGACCGGGAGTCGGGCACGCTCTCCGGCGGCGAGGCCCAGCGCGTCAAGATGGTCCGCCACCTGGGATCCAGCCTCAGCGACGTCACGTACGTCTTCGACGAGCCCACCGTGGGCCTGCACCCGCACGACATCGAGCGGATGAACAACCTGCTGGTGAGCCTGCGCGACAAGGGCAACACCGTGCTGGTGGTCGAGCACAAGCCCGAGACCATCGCGATCGCCGACCACGTGGTGGACCTGGGGCCGGGCGCCGGGCCGACGGGCGGGCGGATCACCTACTCCGGAGACGTGGCCGGGCTGCGCGCCTCGGGCACCCTCACCGGTGACCACCTGGACCACCGCGCCACCCTGCGCGGCCAGGTCCGCCGGCCCACCGGCGCCATCTCCATCACCGGGGCCGACAGCCACAACCTCAAGGACGTCAGCGTGGACGTCCCGCTGGGGGTACTCACCGTGGTCACCGGGGTCGCGGGGTCGGGCAAGAGCTCCCTCATCCACGGTGCCCTTCCGGGCAGGGAGGGTGTGGTGGTGGTAGACCAGTCCCCGATCCGGGGGTCGCGCCGGTCCAACCCGGCCACCTACACCGGCCTGCTGGACCCGATCCGCACCGCCTTCGCCCGCGCCAACAAGGTCAAGTCGTCCTTGTTCAGCGCGAACTCCGAGGGCGCCTGCCCCGAGTGCAAGGGCGCGGGGGTCATCTACACCGACCTGGCCATGATGGCCGGGGTCGCGTCCACCTGCGAGCAGTGCGAGGGCAAGCGGTTCCGGCCCGAGGTACTCACCCACGAGCTGCGCGGCAAGAACATCAGTGAGGTGCTCGCCATGTCCGTGGTGGAGGCACGGGAGTTCTTCAGCACCGGCAACGCCCGCACCATCCTGGACCGGCTCTACGACGTCGGCCTGGGATACCTGGGGCTGGGCCAGCCGCTGACCACCCTGTCGGGCGGGGAGCGCCAGCGCCTGAAGCTGGCGATCAGCATGGCCAAGGAGGGGGCGGTGTACGTGATGGACGAGCCCACCACCGGCCTGCACCTGGCCGACGTGGACCGGCTCCTCGCCCTGCTGGACCGCCTGGTCGAGGACGGCAACACGGTGGTGGTCATCGAGCACCACCAGGCGGTGATGGCGCACGCCGACCACATCATCGACCTGGGGCCGGGCGCCGGGCACGACGGCGGCCGTGTGGTCTTCGAGGGCAGCCCCGCCGAGCTGGTGGCCGGGGGCGACACCCTCACCGCCCGCCACCTGCGCGCCTACCTGGATCGCTAGGCAGTGGGCCGCATCGCACGGGCGCGGAGGTCGACCCGTCGGGCGGTGACGCCGGGCCACACCTCCCACCGGCCTCAGCCGAGGAGCGCCTGGGTGAGGGCGATCCCCACCCAGGCAGCGCCCAGCCCCGCGGTGAGGCTGACCGCCACGTACAGGCCCGCGTGCAGGCGTTCACCGGTGGCGGCCAGCCGGTAGGCCTCGTAGGCGAAGGTGGAGTAGGTGGTGAGCGCTCCGCAGAGCCCGGCGCCCAACAGCGCCATCGCCTCCTCGGGCAGGGGGAGTGCGCTGAGGGCGCCCAGGACCAGGGAGCCGGCGAGGTTGACGCACAGGGTGCCCCACGGAAAGGCCGTCTCGTGCCGGCTCTGCACGGCCAGGTCGACGAGGAACCTGGCGGGGGCTCCGACGGCCGCTCCCAGGGCCACGAGCAGGGCCGTCATGTGCTCCGCCTTCCGGACGCCAGGATCCGGTGCGAGACCACCGAGGCCGCCCACACGCCCGCGAGCGCTCCGGCCAGGGTGAGCGCCAGGTAGGCGAGTGCGGTCTGCGGGGCGCCGCGTTCGAGCGCCGTGACGGTGTCCAGGGCGTACGCGGAGAAGGTGGTGTACCCGCCGAGGACCCCCACGCCCCAGAACACGCGGACGAACCGGCTGTCCGGCCACCGGTGGTTGAGCAGTTCCATGAGTACGCCGATGAGCGCGCTGCCGCTGACGTTGACGGCGAGGATGGTCCAGGACACCCCTGAGGCGGCGGGCGGCCAGGCCGTGTCCAGGCCGTGCCTGGCCAGGGCGCCGAGCGCCCCTCCCAGGGAGATCACGGCCAGGACCGGCCAGAGCTCTCGGAGCGGGGGCACGGGTCTGTTCATGGCTCCATCCTGCACCCGTGAGCGTCGAGGGGTCATCCGCAACCGCCTGTGGCCGCGCTGCCCCCGGGGTTCCCACCCCCCGGCCGAAGGGGGCGGGCCAGGGGCGGCTCAGGGGCATCCCCCATGGATTTCTGACCCGCAGTGATAGATTCTGGCCATGCGGTCAGAAAATAAGCCAACCGGTCAGAAGCGGTCCTTCATCGAGGAGGCCCGCAGGGCGCAGATCATCGCGGCGGCGATCGAGACCATCGCCGACGTGGGCTACCCCAACGCCTCCCTGGCACGGATCGCACGGGAGGCGGGGGTGAGCAAGGGCGTGATCTCCTACCACTTCGCAGGAAAGGACGAGCTGATGGACCAGCTGGTGACGGGCGTCTACACGGAGATCGCCGAGTCCGTCATCCCGGAAATCCTCGCCCAGGACAACGCCGCCGACATGCTCCGGGCCCATGTGCGGGGCGTGGCCGCCTACGCCCTGGAGCACCGGAGCCGCATGGCGACCCTGGCGCAGATCTTCCTGCACGCCCGCAGGCCGGACGGTTCCCCCCGGTACGGGGCCGGGGAGTCCGAGCCCCTCTTCGAGTCCTTGGAAGGGCTCTACCGGGAGGGGCAGGCAAGCGGCGAGTTCCGCGACTTCGACGTGCGGGCGATGGCCGTGACCCAGCAGTCCGCCACCGACGGCATGTTCGAGTACTGGCGTGTCCACCCCGACCACGACCTCATGGCGCACGCCGCCGAACTCGGTGAACAGCTCGTCCGCGCCACCCGTGCCGACTGACCGGCGCCCACCCCCAAGACGAGGACACCATGACACAGCAACCCGCACCCGCCCTGAGCCCGGAACCGGCTCAACCGCCACCGAGGCGCCTGCACCATGTGGACAACCTGCGCGTGGCGCTGACCGTCCTGGTCGTGCTGCACCACGTCGCCCTCACCTACGGCAACATCCCGGTCTGGTTCTACACCGAACCCGCCCAGGACCCCACGGGTGGTCTGCTCGACCTCCTCGTCATCATCAACCAGACCTACTTCATGGGCCTGTTCTTCCTGCTCGCGGGCTACTTCGTGCCCGGCGCGGCGGACCGGAGGGGCCGAGGGGGGTTCGTCCGCGAGCGCCTGGTGCGACTGGGCGTCCCCCTGCTGCTGTTCGTCCTGCTCGTACGGCCCCTGGTCACGACCGGCGCCTACCAGCTGTACGTGGAGGGGGCCGCCGCCCAGGGCGCGGAGATGCCCTACTGGCTCTTCTACCTGGTGTCCTTCGACCCCGGCCCCATGTGGTTCGTCGAGGTCCTGCTGGTTTTGAGCCTCACCTACGTGATGGTGCGCGGCTTCCGGGAGCGCCGCGGCGCGGTGGCCGGGCCCCTCGCCCGCCCCGAGGACACGGCTCCGCTGCGCTGGTCGGGTCCGGTCCTCGCCTTCACCGTCGGCCTGGCCGCGGTGTCGTTGCTCTGGCACTGGGTCAACCCGGCGCCCTACTGGCCGTTCGTGGGCCTGCCCAGCCCCGACTACCTGCCCCAGTACGTTGCCCTCTTCACCGTGGGTGTGTTCGCCTACCGCGGCAACTGGTTCACCCGTCTGCCGGACCGGGCGGGCTGGTACGGGCTCGCCACGGCCGTCCTCGGGCTGTTGGCGTTCCTGGCCCTGTCGGTGCTCCTCGGACCGGCGGCGGGTGAGTCCGGTGTGGCCGCAGCGCTGTTCCAGAGGGTGGCGGAGTCGTTCTTCTCGGTCGGCGTGACGCTCGCCCTGATGGTGTTCTTCCGCCGCTTCCTCGACCGGCGGACCCGTTTCTCCGGGTTCCTGGTCGACAACGCCTTCGCCGTGTACTTCCTGCACCCGCTGGTGCTGGTCGGCCTGGGGATGGCGCTGGGCGGCTGGGAGGCCGCCGCGGTCGTGAAGTTCCTCGTCGTGGCCGCCCTCGCGATCCCGCTCTGCTGGGCTTCGGCCGCAGCGGTCCGCGCGGTCCCCGGGGCGCGACGGATCCTCTGACGTCCCCTCAACACCGCGGGGCCGCCTCCGTGAAGAGCCGGGGGCGGCCCTGTCCCCGCCCGCCCGAGCCTCCCGTTTCCGGCGCGGCACCCCCGGGTCTAGGGTCGGGGGCGGATTCGCGACCGAAGGGACCCCGTGTGACCACTCAGAAGGACCGCATGCTCGCCGGTGAGCTCTACCTCGCCGACGACCCCGAACTCCAGGCCGACCTCGTCCTCGCCGAAAAACGGACGGAGGCGTTCAACTCCTCCACGATCGACGACCTGCAGGCGCGGCAAGCGGCGCTGGCCGAACTGGTGGGAGAGCTGGGTGAGGACAGTATGGTCCGCCCCCCGCTGCGGGTCGACTACGGGTACCACATCACCGTCGGGCCGCGCACGTTCGTCAACTGCGGCGCGGTCATGCTGGACGTGGCCCCGATCCGGATCGGGGCGGACGTGCAGATCGGCCCGAACGTCCAACTGCTCACCCCCACCCATCCCGTCGACCCCGAACTGCGGCGCGCCAAGTGGGAGGCCGGAGAGCCGATCACCATTGAGGACAACGTGTGGCTGGGTGGTGGGGTCATCGTCTGCCCCGGCGTCACGATCGGTGAGAACACCGTCGTGGGCGCCGGCTCTGTGGTCGTCAGGGACCTGCCCGCGAACGTGGTGGCGGTCGGCAACCCGGCCCGAGTCGTCCGCGAGATCGGCAACCCCTAGCCTCCGGCCCGGCGCGGTCTCGACGGTGCGCTACCCCGTCCATGCGGCTGGAGGTGATCGCGTCCGTCCTGCCGCACTTCACGGACGGGATCGACCGCGGCGACGACACCGCCCCCTCTCCACCCTGGGCACCCTCCACGGGGGGAGGACCGTCCCCCGGTGTGGCGCCACCGGGGGGCGGGGTCAGCGGGGCCGCTACCCGGCCGCGGCGGGCTCGGCGGCGACCGTTGCGGGGCCGCCGGTGGCGAACTGGGTCCGGTACAGCTCCGCGTAGCGGCCGTCCCTGGCCAGCAGTTCGGTGTGGGTACCGCGCTCCACGATCCGCCCCTCCTCGACGACGAGGATGGCGTCGGCGGCGCGGATCGTGGACAGCCGGTGCGCGATGACCAGGGCGGTCCGCCCCTTCAGCGCCTCGGTGAGGGCGGCTTGTACCGCGGCCTCGGAGGTGGAGTCCAGCGCGGAGGTCGCCTCGTCGAGGATGACCACCTCGGGTCCGGCGAGCAGCAGGCGGGCGATGGTCAGGCGCTGGCGCTCACCTCCGGAGAACCGGTAGCCGCGCTCGCCCACGACGGTGTCCAACCCCTCGGGCAGTGCGGCCACGAGGGTGTCCAGCCGGGCACGGCGCAGCACGTCCCAGAGCTGTTCGTCGGTGGCCCCGGGGGAGGCCAGGGTCAGGTTGGCGCGGATCGACTCGTGGAAGAGGTGTCCGTCCTGGGTGACCATGCCCAGGGTGGCGCGGATGGAGTCGAAGGTCAGGTCGCGCACGTCCGTCCCGCCCAGGCGCACGGCGCCGGAGTCCACGTCGTACAGGCGCGGGACGAGTTGGGCGATGGTGGACTTGCCGGCACCGGAGGAGCCGACCAAGGCGACCATCTGTCCGGGTTCGACCCGGAACGACACCCCGTGAAGGACGTCCCCGTTGTCCGCGGAGTCCAGTGTGGCGACCTCCTCCAGGGAGGCCAGTGACACCTTGTCGGCGCTGGGGTAGGCGAAGGTGACATCGTCGAACTCCAGCGACACCGCTCCGTCGGGGACCGTCCGGGCCCGGGGCTTTTCGTCCACGATCGGTTCGAGGTCGAGGATCTCGAAGACCCGGCTGAAGCTGACCAGCGCGCTCATGACCTCCACCCGGGCGCCCGCCAGGGAGGTGAGCGGCGCGTACAGGCGGGTGAGCAGCATGCCCATGGACACGACGGTGCCCGCGTCGAGCTGGCCGCGCAGGGCGTAGAAGCCGCCGAGGCCGTAGACCAGCGCCAGGGCGAGCGCCGACACCAGGGTGAGGGCCGTGAAGAAGACCTCCTGGACCATGGCGGTGCGCACGCCGATGTCGCGGACCCGGCCGGCGCGGCGGGCGAACTCGGCCGACTCCTCCCTCGGGCGGCCGAAGAGCTTGATCAGGGTGGCGCCGGGGGCGGAGAACCGCTCGGTCATCTGGGTCCCCATCGCCGCGTTGTGGACGGCGCGCTCGCGCTCGATCCTGGCCAGGCGGGCGCCCATGCGGCGGGCGGGCACGACGAACAGGGGCAGCAGGAGCAGGGAGAGCAGGGTGATCTGCCAGGACAGGGTGAGCATCACGGCCAGGGCCAGGACGAGGGTGACCAGGTTGCTCACCACCCCGGAGAGGACATCGCTGAAGGCGCGCTGGGCTCCGATGACGTCGTTGTTGAGCCGGCTGACCAGGGCCCCGGTGCGGGTACGGGTGAAGAAGGCGACCGGCATGCGTTGGACGTGGTCGTAGACGGTGGTGCGCAGGTCGAGGATGAGGTCTTCGCCGACCTGGGCCGACAACTGGCGCACGATCAGCCCCAGGAGCGCCTCGGTGACGGCGACGGCCGCGATGAGTCCGGCCAGGAGCAGCACCGGGCGCAGGGCTCCGGCGTCGATGATCGCGTTGACCACCCGCCCTGCCAGGAGGGGGGAGGCCACGGCGAGGGCGGCGGTGGCCACGCTCAGGACGAGGAACCAGCAGAGGCGGCGGGCATGGGGGCCGGCGAAGGAGGAGATCCGGCGCAGGACCGGCAGGGAGAAGGGGCGCCGGTCCTCGCTCGCGTGCATCGCGTGGTAGACGGAGTTCCACGCTGCCATTTCCATGCTCATCTTCGACCACCGGGGGTGTTGGGGCTGTTGACACGAACCGTAAAACCTCAACAAATATTTAGGTCAAACCGGCGCGGGCATTCAGGCTGCACCGGCCCCGATCCTCCCCCAGCGACTGCCCCAGCACCCCCGGCCCCACCGGGGCCGCCACCGCCGTGATCATCGCCACCCCGCCCATCGAAACGTCGATAACATGGCATTGCTTTGCTATGTTTTCGATGTCCATGGAGATGAGGAGCAAGACGATGACTATCAAGCTGGTGCATCCCGAACGGGTCAACCGGGTCGACGTCCACCATCAGGTCGCCGTCGCGCAGGGCTCGCGCACCGTGTACCTGGCCGGGCAGGTGTCCTGGGACACCGAGGGCAACCTCGTGGGCCGCGACGACGTCGCCGCACAGGCCGAGAAGTGCTACCTCAACATCGCCGCCGCGCTCGACGCGGTCGGGGCGACGGCGGCTGACCTGGCCAAGGTCACCGTCTACATCGTCGACCTCGACGAGGCGAAGTCCGAGCAGTTCGTCATCGGACGCGATCGGGCGGCCGCGACGCTGGGCGTCGAGTTCCAGCAGCCGAGCACCTGGATCGGGGTCACCTCGCTGGCCGCGCCGGGCTACCTCGTCGAGGTCGATGCCGTGGCCGTGCTGGCCTGAGGCGGGCTCAGCGCGACCCAGCCGGCCTCGACCGAGCGTCGGCACACCGCGGGGTCGTCACCGGCGGCGACGATCACCGCGGTGAGGAGGGGAATACCCGAGGCGAGGGTGCGTCGTGAGGCGACCCGGCTCACGACCAGCGACACGATCCCGTGGCAGACCGTCCAGACCTCGGTGCCGAGCTGGCCGGGGTCGGTGTCCTCGGCGATCCGACCCCCGTCGCGACAGCGTCGCGCGGCGCGCACGAGGTACCCGAGGGTCGCCTCGGCGGCCTCGACGTCCTCCAGTTCGACGGTCGCATCGAACATGACCCGGTAGAGGTCAGGATGCTCTAGGGCGTTGGCGGCGTAGGCGGCCACCCCCGCCACGAGGTCCTCGACGGGGTCGGCCGGCACGACGAGGGCCTCGAAACGGGCCGCCAGCCGCGTGAAGCCCTCCTGGCGCAGCGCACGCCACACCCCGTCCATCCCGCCGAAGTAGGTGTAGACCGCCATCGTCGAGACCCCGGTCCCGTCGACGAGCGACCGCAACGTGATCGGCTCGCGCTCACGGAGCATCCGCGCTGCACGCTCCAGGAGCTGCGTGCGCACCGCCGGATCCTTCTGCCTCGCCATCCGAAACATTCTAGGGCACCGCTTTGGAACGCTTCTATGACCTGGGGGTCCAGACTGGCAGGAGCCGTTGATCGAGTGATCTGCATTCTCCGTGGCTCCTACTGTTTTAGTCACCGTGCGTCACGATCGCCGGAGTGGAGGCACGTTGTCAGGGGTATCGGACTTGCGATCCCTGTCGGCTCGGGGTGTCAGCGCCAAATGGAACCGGGTGTCGTTGGAAAACTCCGCGACCGGGGTGAATTCGAGTCGGCACAACAGGGCGACACTGGAGTGGTTGCCATGGGTGACGCCGGCGAAACTGACGCCCCGAGTACCGTGAGCTGACCGCGCAGATGGCTGGCGTGGCGCGCGCCGCATGAGCCCTGAGGAGACCCCCTTGACTTCAAGCTGTCGTGTTCGCCCGGCCGTGGACGACGACTGCGAAGCGATCATCGCGGTTGACCAGGAGATCGGCGGGGTCTTCGATTCGTACCGCGACTACCTCACGGGGAGGATCGGCGATGTCTACGAGGTGTTCGTCGTGGAGGACGTGACGGGCCATGTGGTGGGGTGGTTGGAAGGCAACTCCGACGCGGACCTGTACGAAGAACTCACTCGCCCCTCACACCCGGCGCCTTATGCCTACGTTGCGCAGATGCTCGTGTCCCCGCGGGCGCGCGGCCAGGGCGCGGGGTTGGCTTTGATGCGCGAGTTCGTGACGGTCGCCCAGGCTGCCGGGTGCACGTGGCTCGCGTTGCTTCCGAAGACGGGGGACGAGGACGAAGCCGCCCAGTTGGCGTTCTTCGCCCGGTGCGGGCTGCATGAGCTGGTGGAGGGGGAACCGAACGAGGGCGGGTTGGCGGCCCCGCTGGTGGACATGGTGGTGGCTCTCGACGTGGGGGGTGCGGGGTGAGCGACGCGATGGTGGTATGGCTCCGGCAGGTCCTCGACGGCGACGAGGCCGCGGCCGATCAGGTTCATCATCTGGGGTGTGGGGAGGTGCCCGTGGAAGGAGACCCAGTTGGGCCTACCTGGGGGCGAACCAAGTACGCCGGAAAGGGGCAATGGCCTGACGTTCCCGCAGGTCAGGAGGTAGGCCAATCCGGCGCTTTCGAGTGGTCTAGGGAGTGTTTTTTGGAGGTTTTCGGGTCGGCGAGCGGCCGTCCAGGCGATCTCTCGCAAGACGATGTGCGAAGTTCAGCCTGGTTGTGCTTCACGAGCGCAGAGGCGCGGCGAGAGGAAGCCTGGTGGACGCGAGCCCGGAAGGATCCAAAAAACACGACCTAGCGATCTGGTGTAGTTCGTCCCGGTATCGCACGGCTCTGACCGCCGGCAACTGCTCTTACCAGTGCGGTCAGAGGCACCCCTCAGAGCACCCGACTTCATCGGACGAAGGGATCCTTCATCTGATGAAGGCCTGTTGCCCCTCCCGGGCTCACCTTGTTCGTCCCCGCTCTGGCCGCACTGGCCGCACGGGTCGCAACCTTGCCAAGTGGGGCAAGTCGCAGGCCGCGGACCCGACCGTGGTGGCCGGCCCCGGCCACGACCTGCGGGTGCTGCTCATCCAGCGCGACGACATTCACCAGTGGGGCTTGCCCGGCGGGATGGTGGACCCGGACGGCGGGACGGCCGCCGAAGTGTCGGTCAGTGCCCCTCAGTGAGGTCGACGCCGAGCTGACGCAGGAAGCCGACGTTGTCGTACTGGACCCACTCCTCGGCCAACTGGCCGTTCTCGTGGTAGCGGAAGATGTTGATCAGTTCGAGTCGCATCGGCTGCCCGTTCGGCGCGATCGCGCCGAACGGGGACGCCTCGAAGGGCGCGGTGAAACGCCCCGACATACAGGTACGCGAACCGATGTACTCACCCTCGCTGACAATGGTGCGCCGCTCGCATGCGAATCCCTCGAATGCGGCACGCATGGCCGCGAAGAAGGAACGGATCTGCGCGTACGTCATGTCGCCGTCGGGGCCGTGGAAAACGAAGTCATCCGCGAAGTAGGCGTCCAGCTTCTCGTCGTCAGCCACGGCGATCGCCTCGCGGCCGATCCGCACCAGGGCGCGCGACCGCTCGTCGTAACGGATGTCGTCAGGGGAAATGAACTCGCTCACTAGAAAATCCTTTCAGGTAGTGGCATTGCCGCCGCTTTCGACACTAGACCCTGAAAACTCCTCTTTGGCCCTGCGTGACATGCAATTACCGGCCCGTTCCCATAACAACTGTGCATGGCTCGGGCGGCTACGATGGTGCCGTGCCCGAACTCAGCATCAACGCTCTCCGCGTCGTGCGCGCGGTGGCCGCGCACGGCTCCCTGAGCCGCGCGGCGCGCGCCCTCGGCTACTCCCAGCCCGCCATCTCCCGCCAGGTCTCGGCCGCCGAGAAAGCCGCGGGGCAGCCCCTTTTCGTACGCGGCGCGCGCGGCGTCAGGACGACGCGCGCGGGGGAGCTCGTCGCCCGGTTCGCCACCGAGACCCTCGCCGGCCTTGACCGACTGGACGAACGGCTCGACGAGCTGACCTACGGGCCCGAGGTGCGGGTCCGGGTGGGGGCCTTCCCCGCCGCGAACGCCGCTCTGCTCCCCTTTGCTCTGGCCAGGGCACTGGAGCAGCAGCCCAGGCTGACATTCGCGCTCACCGAGGCGTCCTCGCCGCAGCTCGTGCACCAGATCATCAGCAAGCGGCTGGACGTCGCCGTCGTGGCCTCCGGGCCCGGCCTGACGCAGCTGGCCCTGGAGGGGTTGCGGATCGCCCCGCTGCCGGGTGGCGAGCTGACGGTGGGCGTGCCAAGCGGGCACCCTCTCGCCGCGATGGAAGGCCCCGTCCCGGTGCGTGAACTCGCCCACGCGTCATGGATCGTGGGCAAGGGTGCCCGTGACGAACCACAGTTCGGCGCCTGGCCCACGCTGACCGATCCGCTCATCGCCTTCCGCACGCGGACCTGGCACAGCCGCTTCGGACTCGTCGTCGCCGGTCTCGGAATCTGCGTCATTCCAGACATCCTCGCCCCGGTCGTCCCGGAGAACATTGCCCTGGTACGCGTGGACGACCCGAACTGGCTCGGACGGAGTATTATTGCGGTCACCAGGAATGACGGGGTGGAAACGCATGAAATCATTGTCCGGGCCCTGCGGGAACCCTTTGAGGGGGGCGAACCAAGTACGCCGGAAAGGGGCAACGGGGTTTTCCAGCGAAACCCAGGGGTGGTCTAACCGCTCTTATCAACGCGGTCAGGGGCATGGCTGTTTCATTGTTTCGTGCAGGGTGTGATGGAGGCTCTCAAACCTGGGAAGGATGAGAGACATGCCAGCGAGGCCGATGGCGCCGCCCTCCTCCCGGCTCACAACCCGTTGAGGAAGGTGACGAACCCGGACCCCTCGAAGGCGGCGACGGCACCCGTCCTGGCGAGTCCGCTGACGAGAAGGAGGAACCCGACCAGGCCGACGATCCACCCCATCGCCTCCCTGGAGCCGGCCTCGATCCTGGAGCGCCAGTGCTCCAGCCGGGGGCGTATCCGCGCCCCCAGGGCCCGGTGGCCCAGGTAGAGCAGGACCGGGGGGAGCACCATCACCGCGTTGTAGGCGGCAAGGAGTGGCAGCCAGGCGACTGCGGGCAGTTCGGCGGTGGTCATGATGCCGATCGCGCCGAAGTAGGGGAAGGCGGTGCCGCCCTCCAGGAGCCCGGTGGCCAGGCCCAGTCCGATCATCGCGGCCGTGCGGAAGGAGGTGGGTCTGCGCTGCTCACGCGGCTTGTTCGGCAGGAGGAAGCTGTAGACCAGCAGACCGCCGCCGAGGAGGGCCATCGCCCAGCCGGCCGGGGCGCTGTCGGCAACGCCGCCGAGGGCGTCCAGCAGGAGGCCGAAGCCGAGCATGAGCGCGCAGCCCAGCGCGAAGTAGAAGAGGGCGACCGTACCCAGGAAGGCGAACAGGGGGCGGGCCACCGAGCGCGCGCCGCTCAACAGCACGTACAGGGAGATACCGAGGGTGGCCGGGCTGAGCGTGTCCAGCAGGGCCAGTCCGGAGACGGGCAGCAGTACTTCCCAGGGGGGCATGGCGGTCTCCTCGCGGTTTTTATCGCACGTCTGTGTCAAATAAAATAACACATATGTGTTAGAAAGGTGGGGTGCCAAAGATCGTCGACCACGAACAGCGCCGCAGGGAGCTGGCCGAGGCCCTGTGGCGGGTCATCGCCGGGTCCGGCCCCACCGCCGTGTCCATCCGCTCCGTGGCGGCCGAGGCGGGCTGGTCCCCGGGGGCCCTACGCCACTACTTCCAAACGCGCGAGGAACTCCTGGTCTTCGCCATGAACCTGTCCGAGGACCGCGTCACCGCGCGGATCACCTCCCTGCCGGCCGCGCAACCCGCCGACATGCCGCTGACCGACCGCGTGGCCCAGTACGCCGAACAGCTCCTGCCGCTGGACGAGACGCGTCGGGCCGAGTACCGGGCCTGGGAGTCCGCCGGAATCCTGGGCGAGTACGACAAGGACCGGGCCCAGCGCTGGAACCTCCAACGCAGGCTCTACCGGCAGCTGGTCGCCTCACTCGTCGGGGCTGCGGTCGGAGACCCCTTCGAACCCCACGCCGACCCCTGGGTGGAGGAGTGGTCCGGCTATCTCCACACCCATGTGGACGGACTCGCACTTGAGCTGATGGTCACCCCCGGGATGCTCGACGCGGACGACGCGCGGCACCGGCTGCGGAGCTTCCTGGTACGGATCGGGGAGGCGTGGCGGTACCGGGCGAACCCCTGACCTGGGGGTGCGCGAGGTGTCGGTTTTGGTGTCGGGGGTCCGTATTTACCGGGTTTCCCGATGGTCGATACTGGGGGTGCCAGTGACCGAAAGTGACGGGGGAGACGCGCGTGACCACCAGCCAGACCAGTGAGACGGCATCCGGCAAACCGCTCAGCCTGACCTACCGGCACGCGGTCCACACCGACGTCCCAGCCCTCGTCGAGCTGGTCAACGCCTGCTACCGGGGCGACTCCTCGCAGCAGGGCTGGACCACGGAGGCCCATCTGCTCGACGGCCTGCGCGTGGACGCCGAGGGTATGGCCGAACTGCTCGGACGCACCAACGCGATCGTCCTCGTCGCGGAGGCCGAAGGCCTACTCGTGGCCTGCTGCGAACTCCGTCGGGGTGTCAACGGCGCCTACTTCGGGATGTTCTCGGTCCGGCCCACCATCCAGGGCGGCGGACTCGGACGGCGGGTGCTGGCCGAGGCCGAGCGCATAGCCGTGGCCGAGTGGGGCTGCCGCCTGATGCGCATGAAGGTGCTCAAGCAGCGCCCTGAGCTGATCGCCTGGTACGAACGGCGCGGTTACACCAGTACCGGCAAGATCGAGCCGTTCCCCTACGGGGACGAGACCTTCGGTGTCCCCAGGCGCGCCGACCTGGCGTTCGTCGAGCTCACCCGGGAACTGCCCGCGCCGTGACCCCGGCGGGCGCCCCGGGCGGGGACCGTCCCCTCAGCCCTGTTCGAGGTTGGCCGACATCCGCTCCAGTACGTCGACGGCCGCGCGGTACTCCTCGTCCGCGATCCCCCGGGTGAGCCGGGCGCGGGCCTCACCGACCCTGGCGAAGAGCTTCTCGTGCTCGGCCTCCCCCCGGGGTGTGAGCGCGAGGGCGACCAGGCCCTCGACCCACCCCAGCTCGCGCAGCCGCTCGACCACCGGGGCGACCGTGTCCTCGTTCTCGTCCAGGAACGGGGTCAGTCTGCGGTCCAGATCGGCGATGGTCCCGGGCTCGTTGTGCAGTGAGTTGAGCACCTGCCAGTGGCGCCGCCCCACGGACTCCGAGGCCAGGGCCCGGTCGAAGTCGTTCTCGATGAGCCGGTCCAGGTGCTTGAGCCAGTAGCCGATGGGCAGGTCGGACATGCTTCCTCCAGCGGGCTGCGTACCACTGCCGCGCTTGCGCGGCATGTCGACGCTATATCGCCCGAACGGAGCTTGTCAGGGGGTGTCGACGGTGTTGCGCGAGCAGGCTTTCGGCGCGGGGCGGCCACCCGCTCTCCGGCCGGGTCCTGGTACTGCGCGGTCCGCGTGCCCGGCCCGGTGCCGTCGTCGGTCCCGGGGAGTGGCACCTCCGGTCAGGCCCGGCACAGGATCGCCCCGCGCGGGACCACGAACACCCCGTCGGGGTCCTGGCTCCACGCGGCCCACCCCTCCGAGATGCTCTCCAGGTCCTCTCGGGTGGCGTGTCCCTCGGCGACGGCCTGGCGTCCCATGTCGGACTCCAGGATGCGCCGGGCCCACATGCCGCCCCACCAGGCGCGGCGGTCGGGGTCGGAGTGGCTCCACGCCTCGGCCACGTAGGTGACGTCGGTGAATCCGGCCTCGTGGGCCCAGGCCACCATGTGGCGGCCCGCGTCGGGTTCGCCGCCGTTCCCCCGGGCGACCCGCTGGTACAGGTTCATCCAGGCGTCCAGCTCGGGCAGGCGCGGGTGCCAGTACATGCCTGAGTAGTCGCTGTCGCAGGCGGCCACGGTCCCGCCCGGCCGGGCCACCCTGCGCATCTCGGACAGCGCCCGGACCGGGTCGGCGACGTGCTGGAGGACCTGATGGGCGTGGACGACGTCGAAGGAGTCGTCGGGCAGGTCCAGACGGTGGACGTCGGCGACCCGGAACTCGATGTTGTCGGCCCCCGACTCTCCGGCGGTCGCGCGGGCGAGTTCGACCGCCTCGGGAGAGGAGTCCACCGCGGTGACCTGGCCCGGGGCGACGCGTCGGGCCAGGTCGACGGTGATGCTGCCCGGGCCGCAGCCCACGTCCAGCAGGGAACTGCCCGGGGTCATCCGGTCGAGCGCGTAGGCGGAGGAGTTCTCCGCGTTGCGCCACCGGTAGGAATCGGTGACCGTCGGGTGCTGGCCGTGGGTGTAGCGCGTCATGGTTCTCCCTCTCGCTGGGGCGCCGAGACCTGTCGACGCGTCCGACCCTACACCTGGCGTCTCTTACAGTGAGATTTAATTCTCAGTATTTGAGATGCCATGGGTGCGGGGCGACGCCAGCCGTTCCCGGAGGGCGTCGGTGTCGGGGGCGAACCACAGGTTCCGGCCGCGGTTGCCCTCCCGGACCAGGCCCCCCAGTGCGGTGCTCGCCGCCACGTACGCGGAGACGTCCCCGACGACGGCCAGGCCCATCCCGTAGGTGGCGAACTTCTGGACCACCGCCCCCGCGAGGCCGGTACGCAGGGAGAAGAAGTCCTTGTCGAGCCGCCGCACGGGCATGACCACCCATGAGGCGCCACGGAAGGACGCCTCGCCGATGAGGTCGATCGCGTCGGCCTCGCCGCGCAGTGGCGGCCCGTCGGCCGCGCACATCATGACCTGGACGCCGCCCAGTTCCTGCAGGACATCGGCCATCGGACCGCTCACCCTCTTTCCTCGTCGACCATGACTGCGATGAGTTCCAGGACCGCCGCGGTCGCGGAGAGATCGCCCAGAACGACGACCTTCAGGCTCGCGCGCTCCGGATCGTGGACGGTCTGGACGTGGACCCGCGCCGCGCCGCCCGGCACCCCGAAGAGGGAGGACGTGATCAGGGTGGTCAGACGCGAGGCGTCGTCGGGGCCGATCCCGTCCACCCGCACCACAGTGGACGCCTCGGCGGTGCGCTCGCCGCTTCCGGCTGCGGGCGTTTCCGGTCCCGGGAGCGGTCCACCGGTGAACTCCTCCAGGTCCTGGCGCCGGACGCGGTACTGCTTGCCGATCCGGGTCGCCCTGAGGCGGCCGTCGCGGATGTAGGCGCGCACCGTCTTGACGTGCAGGTCCAGGAGCTCGGCCACCTGGTCCACCGAGTAGTACTGCTGATCCAACGCCCACTCCCCACCGTGACTCTGAAAACTACTCAATACATCCCTTACCTTACCTGACAAAAGAGAACCTTAAAGAACAAAAAGGGATTTTGGTGTGGAGCAAAAATTCGCGGACCGCCCGATGAGTCGCCCCGCCCGATCGGGTCCGTACATGTAGGAAGGACGCGGAGAACCGTGCCCGCGTGGAGAGGACGACCGATGAGCACGCTGAACAAGATCACCCCCTGCCTGTGGTTCGACACCCAGGCGGAGGAGGCCGCGAACTTCTACGTCGGACTGTTCGAGAACTCCCGCATCCTCAGGACGCGCCGCTTCGGCCCCGGTGGTCCCCGGCCCGCCGACATGGTGCTCACCGTCGACTTCGAGATTGAGGGCCAGCAGATCACCGCCCTGAACGGCGGCCCCGAGTTCACGTTCTCCGAGGCCGTCTCGCTCCAGGTCGCCTGCGACAGCCAGGAGGAGTCCGACCACTTCTGGAACAAGCTCGGCGAGGGCGGCGAGGAAATCCAGTGCGGCTGGCTCAAGGACCGGTACGGCTTCTCATGGCAGGTCTTCCCCGCAGAACTCGACGACCTCATCGCCGACCCCGACCCCGCCCGCGCCGAACGCGCCATGCGGTCGATGCTCTCGATGGTCCGGATCGACCTGCCAGAGATCCGGCGGGCCATGGACCAGGCCTGAGACGGACCTGAGGGGCACGCCCCCCGGCCCCGGCCGGTGGCGGCCGGGGCCGGGGTCAGCGCCCGGTCGCGCCGTCGACCAGTTCGCGGAGGATGTCGGCGTGACCGGCGTGGCGGCCGGTCTCCTCGATCATGTGGACGAGGGCCCAGCGTGTGCTGGGGCCGGGGTGCTCCCCCCGCCGCCGGGGGACCGGCGCTCCAAGGTCGGTGCACCCGTCGAGAACCTCGTTCGCACGCTCGACCGTCTCCCGGTAGCGGGCGACGACATCGGCCGCGCTGTCCGCCGACGCGGCCTGGAACGTCGCCTGCCAGTCCGTGGTCCTGTCCCCGAGGAACGCGGAGCGCTCGACGAAGGTCAGGTGGTTGAGCAGGCCGAGCAGGTTCGTTCCCGACGGCACTCCGGCCGTTCGGACCTGCGGTTCAGGGGCACCTTCGACCTTCGCGGCGATCGAGGTGCGGAGGTAGTCGAGGAACGCGCGCAGGACCTCTGCCTCGCTGCTTCCGGTCCTGGGCGGCGGGGTGTCGCTGCGCCGGGAGGCGGTGGGCATGCTGGTCTCCTTCGCGGGCACACGGCCGGTGTGCACGGGTCAGGCCGTGCGGCGGACGAGCAGGACGTGGTCGGTGACCTCGGCGGTGCGCCCGTCCGGGCCGGTCGCGATCCGGCGGGGCGCGTCGGCCCGCTCGACCGTCCACACCGCCGGGTCCAGACCGATCTCCGCGGCGACCTCCTGCGGAGTCGGGTGCCGGGCGTCCGGGTCCTGGTTCCAGGACCACGGCGCGGTCGAGCCGTGGTCGACGACCAGCAGTCGTCCGTCCGGGCGCAGCGCGTGCGCGGCCTCGCGCAGGACGGCTGGGCGGTCCAGGTCGAAGGAGGTGTGGAGGTAGTGGGCGCAGACCAGGTCGAACCGGCCCCGCGGGAAGGACGTGTGCAGGTCGCACTGCTCGGCGACGACCAGTCCGTCCAGACCTCCCGAGCGGGCGAGGCCGGCGAGTCGCTCGGCCGCCACGGCCGAGATGTCGACGGCGGTGACGTGCCACCCTTGGCGGGCGAGCCACAGCGCGTCGCCGCCGGCGCCGCATCCGAGGTCCAGCGCGCGACCGGGCGACAGGCCCGTGACCGTCTCGGTGAGACGGGCGTTCGGCTGCGGATCGGTGGCTGCCGGGCGGACCGCGTAGACGCCGTCCCAGAACGTGACCGCATCGGTGGTGCTCATCGGGGCTCCTTCTGTCGGAAGGCGCCCAGTCTCGCCGGAAACACCACCCGCTGGCACGAAATCTTGCGGTTCTGGCAAGATGGCCCCGTGGACCGCGAAACGGAAGACGTGCTCGGCGTGGTGGGGCCCCGGCTGCGTGCGCTGCGCCGCGCCCGGGGCATCACCCTCGCCGACCTCGCTGTGACGACCGGGGTGTCGGAGAGCACCCTGTCCCGGTTGGAGAGCGGTCAGCGCCGGGCGACCCTGGAGCTGCTGCTACCGCTGGCCCGTACCTACGACGTCCCGTTGGACGACCTCGTCGGTGCCCCGCGTACAGGCGACCCCCGCATCCACCTGAAGCCGATCCGGCGGTTCGGGATGGTCTTCGTTCCCCTGTCCAGGCGGCCGGGCGGGATGCAGGCGTTCAAGATGATCATCCCCGCTCAGCAGAGACCGCTCGAACCGACCCCGCAGACCCACGAAGGCTTCGAATGGCTGTACGTGCTCAACGGCCACCTGCGGCTTGTGCTCGGCGAGCGAGACCTGACGGTGCCGCCCGGTGAGGCAGCCGAGTTCGACACGTCCTTGCCGCACTGGCTGGGCAGCGCCGACGGCGGAGTGGTCGAGCTCCTCATCCTGTTCGGCCTGCAGGGGGAGCGTGCGCACGTGCGCGCCGGCCCCGCGTCCTCGACCCGTTGAACGGCCCCGTGCCGTGGCCCCCGGGCGGGAGACCACGGCACGGTACGGTGCTCGGCAGGGAGCGGGTCAGCGCGTGACCACGCTGCCCTCCTCGGCGTCGTGGTCCAGACCCAGCACGGCCAGCAACTGGGCCAGGTCCTCGGAGTCCGCCGCGTGGGTGTAGACCGCGCGGCGGGCGTGGTCGGCCTCGCCCTCACCGGTGGCGAAGCGCCGGGCGTTCATACCCTCAGCTGTCACGAACCGACCCTCGGGGCTGTCCGGGGTCACCCAGTGGCGCTGCTCGGCTACGCTCCAGGTCTGCCAGAGGTGCTCTCCGGTGATGACCCTGCCGGTGGCGTCGGCCGAGTTCAGGAGCCTGAGGAGCGCGGGGTTCATGAGTTCTCCAGTGGTGTGAGAGCGGATTCGGTGATGTTGCCGCGGGCCGCCTCGAAAGGGCGCGTCGCCACCGTTCGACCGGTGGGCTGGTGCTGTTGGTCGCTGCGTGGGGTGCTCCAGGATCGGTGGTTCCACCTGAGAAGGCGCCCGGAAACGGGCGACCGAGGGTGGCGGGCACGGGGTCTTCTCCCCCAGTATCGCACTTCGGCCCCGCGAGCACCGCCCCTGGACGACACGAATGTTGCGCGGTCTCCCCCGAGGGGCACCGCGCACCAGGGGACGAGGCGATGTGATGGCCCAGAAGAATTCGAAGAACGCGACCTACACGCGGATGAGGGTGAGGTAGGCGAACCCGAGCGTCTCCCTGGTACCGCGGATCCGGAAATCCCGGTGCCGGTCGGCCCTGGTGCGGATCTCGCCGGCGTCGGGGGAGTCCGGGTTCTCCAGCAGCCAGTCCTCCCACCCCTGCGCGTGTCGGGACTCGAAGTCGTCCCATTCCTCCAGGGTCGCCTGGGACAGCGCCCGGAGCCGGAATCCGTAGGAGAGGGCGAAGTCGACCAGGTCGCGGATCGACCGGTACTGGGCGAGCGGGATGTCCCGCATGACCTCCAGCTCCTCCGCGGTCGGCTCGCGCAGCCAGAAACCCTCGCCGAACAGGAGCCGGCCTCCTGGCCGGAGCAGGTCGCCGGTCGCCTCCAGGGCGTTCGCGGTGTGCACCACCGGATCTCCGCCCCATACGTGGGACGCCCCGTTGTTGACCACGACGTCCGCCCGGGTGCCGGACCACTCGCCGACGTCGCCGACCACCAGTTCGACGCGGTCGCGCAGGCCTCGGGCCCCGGCGAGTTCCAGGCCGTGGCGTACGGAGTCCTCGCCCAGGTCGATACCGAACCCGGTCGAGGCCGGCTCCGACTCCAGGGTGCGCAGGAGGAACTCCGCCCAGCCGCAGCCGATGTCGACGATCCGGCGGCCCTGAAGGGGGCCGAGTGTACGGATCAGCCGCGCCGCGTGTGCGTCGGAGAGGGGACCGTTGAAATCGCAGTCACGGTACACGGGGGGAAGCTCGGGAGTGACCATCAGGGCAGGATCCCCCAGCGGCACGGGGGAGTC
This sequence comes from Nocardiopsis sp. NPDC058631, assembly GCF_042716955.1. NCBI lineage: Bacteria > Bacillati > Actinomycetota > Actinomycetes > Streptosporangiales > Nocardiopsidaceae > Nocardiopsis > Nocardiopsis sp. NPDC058631. Next base: position 48,137 of record NZ_JBHXQY010000004.1, read on the forward strand.
CAGGCAATTCTCGCGGCTGCGAGCGCGGCCACGGCCCGGCCCGTACACGGCCCGCCGCGCGAAGGTCAGGACCGCAGCGCGCAGTCACCGCAGTAGCCGCCACCCGGCAACCGGTAGTACAGGCAGCAGGTGGTGCGGCGGAACACCCCCGCCCCCGTGGCGTCCACCCCCGTGTACCCGCCGGTCCCGGCCAGCGACGGGCGCTCCAGCAGGTTCCCGACCAGAGCCTCGGCCTCCGTGCGCCGCTCGGGCCGGTCCGCGCCCAGGGAGCGCACGGCTCCCGCCAGAGCCGAGGCCGTGTTGCCCCGCAACAGCCCCGGCGCCACCCGGCCCGGCCCGGACAGGACCCGTTCGAGAGTCCGCAGCACGCCGAGGACCACCGCCTCCTCGACCAGGTCGGCGGCCCGGACGCCCCCTCCGGTCACCGCTGCGGCCGTCTCCTGGGAGGTGCGCAGTACCAGCGGGCCCTCCCTGTGCGGGTCCCACCGGAACCGCGCCGCGTCGAGCAGCACACCGTGGCACAGCGCCGCCGCCAGCACCGGGGACAGGATCCGCGTCGCCATCCCCTGGTGCAGGAGCGATGCCGCCACCCTCCACTCCACCGCCCGGCCGGGGCTCGCGGACAGGGCGGCCAGTTGTGCGCGCACCCGCTCCACCTCCGCCGGCAGCACCTGCCGGGCCCCGGCCACCTCGCCGCCCGCTGCTTCGTCCACGCAGACCCAGCCCGGTCCCGGGGGCTCCACCTCCAGCGCGAACAGCGTGTTGACCCGGCCGACGTCCTCCAGGACCGGCCGTACCGGGACACGGTCGCCTTCCACACCCACCCCTCTCCTGCGTGCGGGTAGTGCCAGCACCACCCGCGTTCCACGTACTGACGGCCTCGTACCGCGGCGGCTCCGATCCCTAGATTGGTGGAGTGACCGGACAGAGCACTCATGGCGGCGGACGGGGCGGGCGGGACCTGCTGCCCGTCCTCGCCGGGCTGCCCCGTGTCGCAGAAGCCCACGGGCCCACCTGGCGGGCGCGCCTGGTGGAAGTACTGCACCTGATGACCTCTCTTGCCCTGGCACTGTTCTACCTGGTGCCCGCGTGCGTGCTCGTCCTCTCCGCCACCTGGGTCGGATTCGCGGTCACCCTGCCATGGCGGCCCGAGGCACCCGACCGCAGCGTCGGCGGACTCGTCACGGACGTGCTCGTGTTCCTGGTCGTCTTCCCGCTCGTCGCCTCACTCCTGGCCCGGCTGGCCTGCCGGATCCAGCGCGAGCGACTGGACGCGGTGTTCGGGATCGTGGAGACCAGCCCGCCCGACCCCCTCTCCGGCGACGGGCCGGCGATCCGCGCCTGGCGGTTCGTGTTCGGACGCGACGCCTGGTCGATGGTCGTCTACAGCACCGCCGCGGGACTCCACGGCCTCCTCGCCGGAGGCGTCGTGATGGTCCTGGTGGTGTGCGGTGGCGCGGCGGCCGTCGGGGCCCTGTTCGGGATCGCGTTCGTCCTGGCCCAGGGCACCCCCGGGGACATCGCCGGACCGCTCACACTGGTCGTGGTCGGTCCGCTCGCGGCCCTCGTCGGGTTGCGGCTGACCACCTCCCTGGTCGCCACCGAGGTCCTGCTGCACCGGATGCTCCTCTTCGAGGCCCCCGAGGTACGCATCCGCCGCCGTCTCCTCCACGTCCAGGACAGCCGGCTGCGCATGGTCGACGCGGCCGAGGCCGAGCGGCGCCGCATCGAACGCGACCTGCACGACGGCGCCCAGCAGCGCCTGCTCGCCCTGACCATGACCCTGACCCGCGCCCGTTCCCGCGTCACCGCGGACCCGCAGAAGGCCCTGGATCTGATCACGGAGGCCCAGAGGGAGTCCCGTGAGGTGATGGACGAGCTGCGCCAGGTCGCGCGGGGCCTGCACCCCAGGGTCCTCACCGACCACGGGTTGGGCGCCGCTCTCCCGGTGGCCGCGGGACGCGCGCCCGTTCCCGTCCGGGTGGACGTGGAACTGGAGGAACGGCCCTCGCCGCGCGCCGAGGGGGTCGCCTACTACGTGGCGTGCGAGGCGCTGAACAACGTCGCCAAGCACGCCGGGGCCGCACGGGTCACCGTGTCCGCCGAGCGGGTGGCGGTACCCACCCGCCGGGCCGCGGACCTGCTGCGGCTCACCGTCACCGACGACGGGGTCGGCGGGGCCGACCCCGAGGCGGGCACGGGCCTGTACGGCCTGTGGGACCGCGTGGACGCCGTCGACGGCGTCCTGACCGTCCACAGTCCCGCAGGTGAGGGCACCGTTCTGACCGCCGACATCCCCTGGGAGGCATGACCGTGTACAGCGGTTCGAGCGCGGAGCCGGCCCCGGCGCCGGAGAGGGGGCCGCGGGTGATCATCGCCGAGGACTCGGTCCTCCTGCGCAGCGGCATGGCCCGGCTGCTGGAGGACGGGGGCGTGGAGATCGTCGACCAGGTCGGCGATGCCGACGCGCTCCTGCGCGCGGTGCAGGACCACCCCGAGGTGGACCTGTGCCTGGTCGACATCCGGATGCCGCCCACCTTCTCCGAGGAGGGCATCCAGGCGGGTGTCACCATCCGGCGGACCCACCCGGAGGTGGCGGTGCTGCTGCTCTCCCAGCACGTGGTGAGCCGCTACGCCGCCGACCTGCTGGGCAGCGGGTCGAGCAAGGTCGGCTACCTGCTCAAGGACCGGGTCGCCGACATCGACGAGTTCCTGGTGGTGCTGCGCCGGGTCGCCGGCGGCGGCGCCGCCATCGACCCCGAGGTGGTCTCCCAGCTGCTCAGCCGGCACAGGGACAGCGCGATGGACCGGCTCACCCCCCGGGAGAGCGAGGTGCTGGAGGTGATGGCCCAGGGGCTGAACAACGCGGGGATCGCCTCGCGGCTGACCGTCACCGAACGCGCCGTGGAAAAACACATCCGCTCCATCTTCACCAAGCTCGACCTCGGCCAGGACGACCACGACCACCGCAGGGTCCAGGCCGTCCTGCGCTACCTGCGCGGTACCGACCGCACCTGACCGCACCGATACCCAGGGGGCGCGAGCCCACCCGGAAGGGAAGACAGTGACATTCAAGGCACGGGGGCTGTACGCCTCGTCGAGCAAGGAGCCCCGCCGCAGGTTCCGTGTGGGCCCGTGGCTCGTCATCGGCGGTGTGCTGGTGGTGGTCATCGTGGCGGCGACCTCGTTCTCCGTCCTGGGCAACGTGGGCATGGACAGGGGGAACCGCAGCGACTCCTACGCCGGGATCCAGGCCCTGGACGTCGAGAACCGCACGGGCGGCGGCGTCACCCTCGCCGTCGGCGGCGACGAGGTCCTGGTGGAGCGCACCCTGCGCGGCACACCCCTCACCGAACCCCGGGACGGGGCCGAGGCCGACGGTGACACCCTTGAGGTGGAGGCTCTCTGCCAGGGCGTCCCGTTCTTCGGAGGATGCGCCGTCGACTACGAGATCACCGTCCCCGAGGGGACCGAGGTGAACGTAGAGACCATCAGCGGTCGGATCAGAGCCGAGAACCTCAACGGTGAGCTGGAGCTGTCCACCACCAGCGGCGAGGTGGAGGTGACCGACAACGTCGGCGGCGTGGTCGTGGACACCGTCAGCGGGCGGGTCTCCCTGGCCGGGGTGGAGGGCTCGGTGGAGGTCGAGACCACCAGCGGGGAGGTCAGCGCGTCGGGTTCCGGCGAACAGCTGGAGGTGTCCTCCACGTCCGGTCGGGTGGACGTGTCCGGGTTCGAGGCCGAGACGGTCACGGCCGAGTCCACCAGCGGCGACGTGGCGGTGGGCGGCGGGTTCACGACGGCGCAGGCCTCGTCGGTCTCCGGCCGGATCGAGGTCACCACCCAGGACACGTTCGAGACGCTGACACTGGAGAGCACCAGCGGCAGCATCGACGTGCGTGTTCCCCGGGGAGCCTACGACGTCACCGGTGACTCCACGTCGGGGGCGCGGGACGTGAACGTGGACGTCGAGGGCGGTGCCGGGGCCCGCATCGACGCCAACACCGTCAGCGGTTCCCTCAGCGTCGAGCCGAGCTGACCCGTCGAGTGGCGCACCCTCAGCGCCGCTCGAAGCGCAGCGCCGCCCAGTCCGAGTCGATCGGCTCCTGGGCGGTGCGGTGCCACCCCGCGTCCACGAGGGCGTCCCAGCCCTTGTCGGCGGTCAGGTCGGTGATGATGGTGCCGCCGCGCTGGGGGAAGCACACCCACAACCGGGTCCCCGGACCCACCTCGGCGAGCACGCGGGGGGTCTCGCGGTCCACGGTCCCCTTGTCCAGGGCGAACAGGTGGACGTCGTCGTAGTCGGCGCCCTCGATGGGGCCCAGGTCGATGTGGATGTCGAGGGGCGGCTCCAGGAGCCGAAGGTAGCGTTCGGGGGCGTTGAGGACGAGCAGCCGGTCGCCGGGCTGCACCCCCAGCCTCCGGGCGAGCGTCTCCGACATGTCCTCCTCCGTTCGTGGTCCGACGGGCGCGCTCGCCCGTCTTCCAGGCCACCACCGTACGGTTCCCGGGCGCGGAATCCGAGGACCTTCCCCGCCTCGCCTTCGAGATGACCCTGTTTTTAGGATGAACCCATGACAGATGAGAACGGTGGACTGCGCTGGGGCGTGGTCGGAACCGGCGGTATCGCACACTCCTTCCTCGAAGGGCTGCGGGCCACCCCCTCGGCCACGGTCACCGCGGTCGGTTCCCGCACACGGGAACGGGCGGACGAGTTCGCGGACGTGTGGGGCGTCCCGGAGCGCCACGGCAGCTACGAGGCGTTGGCCCACAGCCCGAACGTGGACGCGGTGTACGTGGCCACCCCCCACCCCTGGCACCACCCCAACACCCTGACCTGTCTGAACGCGGGCAAGCACGTGCTGGTCGAGAAACCCATGGCGATGAACGCCCTCCAGGTGGCGGAGATGGTCGCGGCGGCGCGCGCCAACGACCGCTTCCTGATGGAGGCGATGTGGACGCGCTACCTCCCCGTCTCCCGCCTGGTCCGCGAGCTGGTGGACGAGGGGGCGATCGGCGAGCTGTGCTGGCTGTCGGCGGAGTTCGGCAGCAACGTCCCCTACGACCCCGACCACCGGATCTTCAACGCGGCCCTGGGCGGCGGCGCTCTGCTCGACCTGGGCGTCTACCCGCTCTCCTTCGCCTCCTCGTACCTGGGTGAGCTGACGGTCGTGGGAGCCACCCGGCAGCTGTCCCCCGACCGCATGGTGGACACCCACACGACCGTGCTCGTGCGCGGTGAGTCCGGGGCCACCGGCTCCCTGTCCTGTTCCTCGCGCACCACGCTTCCCAACCGGGCGGTACTGGCCGGGTCGAAGGGCTGGGTGGAGATCCCGTACTTCTGGGCTGCGACCACCGCGGTGCTGCACCGCGACGGCCGCGAACCGGAGGAGTTCCACCGCCCCTTCCGCGCCAACGGCTACGAGTACGAGGCCGAGGAGGTCGCCAGGTGCGTGGCCGCGGGAGAGCGGGAGAGCCCGGACATGACATGGGCGGAGAGCCTGAGCCTGGCACGGCTCACCGACCAGATCCGTGACGTGGGAGGGCTGGTGTACAGCCCGGCCAACGTCAAGGCCGTCCCCCTGGGATGAGTCCGGCCGCGCCCGCTGCGGTGGGCGCGGCCCGGCCCGGGGGTTCGCAGGGGGCGGCGCCGCGCACGGGTCGGCCTCCGATCGCGGGCAGGCGCCGGGCCCGCTCCCTGAGCACCTGGCCCGCGGCGATTCTGGCCAGGCCGGGTGCGCTCACGCGCCCGACGACGAGGACGGCGTCCTTGGGCCCGACCTCGTGGTCGAAGTAGTCGTCGAGCTGCGTGTGGCCGCTGCGTGGACGGACCCCGTAGATGTCGCCGTCGAACATGCGGTAGGCGTCGCGGACCCGCAGGGTGTCGGGGTCGAACCCGGGGCCGTCTCCCAGCCACTCCGCGGCGTCCCCCGCGATGCGCCGGACCAGGGCGGGGAGGGGCCGGTGCTCGTGGGGGTAGACGCGCCGGGCACCCAGGCACTTGCGCCACCCGGCGTAGACGGCCGGGTGGCGGGTGCGCAGGACGACGTAGGTGCGGCGCAGCGGGTGGGCGAGGACCTCCCGCATCAGGAAGTGGGTCATCAGCGTGGTGGAGAGGCCGAACCGGCGGTGGGCGGGGACCACTCCGGCGGCGTCCAGGTACAGGGCGCGGCGCGAGGCGAACCTGCACCGGTGGTAGCCGCCCCAGCCGACGGGAACGCCGTCGGGGCCGAGGATGAGCGCCAGCGTGGAGATCTGGTCGAAGAACCCGGCGTCGACGCGGGATCGCCAGTAGCCGGAGTGGTCGGCGCCGAAGGCGCGGGCCGCCAGTGCGCGCAGGGTCAGGTGGAGCCGTTCGCGGCAGTCGGGCGAGAGCGAGGCGGGGGAGTCCCAGCGGGCGATCCGGTAGTCGGTTCCCAGTGGGCGGATGGTGGGTGGTGCGCTGAGGTCGCGCAGGTCGGGGCAGTGGAGTCGGGTTGGAGCGGGCACGTACACCCTACTTTCATTACTCTTCGGAGATAAGCGACTCCTTAAAGTAGTGGGTTTGGGGTGCGTACGGGCGCACTTCACTCAGTCGGGGTGTCTGGTCGTGACGTGGGACGGCCCCACCGGACCGCAGCGCCCCGACGAGCCTCAGCCCGAGGCCGCGCGGTTGAGCCGGACGGCCAGACCGGCCATCTCCGCGCGCAGCTCGCCGGGTTCCTCCACCTCCATGTCGACGTCGAGCATGGCCAGGTAGCAGGCCATGAGCCGGAACGAGTCACCGGCGCACACCAGCACGCAGGAGTACGCGTCCGCCGACTCGATCCGACCGTAGCTCCCGATTCCCCGGCGGCTGGCCTCCTCGGCGGAGACCGCCAGCCTGACCCGGGCCTGGTGGGGCCACATGTGCACGCTCATCCGCTCCGCCAGGTAGGCGGCCACCCCCTCCTCGGGCGGCTCGCGCGGCGGTACGCGGGGGCCCGTCGGCGTGAGCGGGCGCATCCGGTCCGCACGGAAGGTCCGCCAGTCCCCGCGGACGGTGTCCCAGGCCACCAGGTACCAGCGCCGCCCCTGGGAGACCAGCCGGTGGGGTTCGACGACCCTCCGTGAGACCGTCCCGTCGTGGCTCTCGTAGTCGAAGCGCAGCCGCTCGCTGTCCCGGCAGGCGGAGGCGACCAGGGTCAGCACGTCGGAGTCGACCGTGGGCCCCGAGCCGGGCATGGGCACGGTGAAGGTTCCCAGGGCGTCCACCCTGCGGCGCAGCCGTGAGGGCAGTACCTGCAGGAGCTTGGCCAGGGCGCGCACGGAGGTCTCCTCGATCCCCGACACCCCGCCCTGCGCGGCGGTACGCAGCCCCACGGCGACGGCCACGGCCTCGTCGTCGTCCAGCAGCAGCGGTGGCAGGGCGGCACCCGCTCCCAGCTGGTAGCCGCCGCCGGTGCCCATGGTCGCCTGGATCGGGTAGCCGAGTTCGCGCAGCCGGTCCACGTCGCGGCGCACGGTGCGCGGGCTCACGTCCAGACGGTCGGCCAGGTCGGCCCCCGGCCAGTCCTTACGGGTCTGGAGGAGGGACAACAGGCGCAGCAGGCGCGCAGAGGTCGCTTTCATGCCCGCAGTCTGCCAGGAGTACAGGACAGTTCCGGTCCTGGACTGGGCGGGGGCCCGTGTTCTCTCCACGGCGCCGAGCACACTGCGTTCGGCCTTGACTGTGCCGTTACGGCCGGGTGTTGCATGGCCGTCCGCCCCCCTCCACGGGGGCGATGACGAACGAGGAGCCCCATGACCGTCAACAGACATCCCCGCTCACGCGGGCTCGCGATCGCGGTGCTACCCGCCGTCCTGGTGCTCTCCGCGTGCGCGGCGCCGACCCCGGACGGGGCAGAGGCAGACAGCGCCGGGCTCGACCGGTTCTACCAGCAGGAGCTGGACTTCGGTTCGTGCTCCGACTACGCGACGACCCAGCTCGAAGCCGAGACGTACGAGGTCCTCACCCCGGCCGAGTGCGCAAGGCTTGAGGTCCCGATCGACTACGAACAACCCGGGGGAGAGACGGCGCAGCTCGCCGTGATGCGGCTTGGAGCGGGTGGCGAGGCGATCGGATCGCTTGTCGTCAACCCCGGCGGCCCCGGGGGATCAGGGCTGATGCAGACCGTCAACGCGGCGGTGGGCCTCGACGGGACGGCGATACCGGAGCAGTTCGACATCATCGGATTCGATCCCCGCGGTGTCGGAGCATCGACTCCTGCGGTCGACTGCGTCTCGGACGAGCAGGCCGACGAGGGCGGCAACATCTTCCCCCAGGCCGCGATCCAGGGCACCTACGGCGCCGAGGACATCGAGCGGGTCACCGACGCGTGCATCGAGGGCACCGGGAGCGAAAGCCTGCTCGCCAACGTCGGCACCCGCGACGCTGCACGCGACATGGACATCCTGCGCTCCGCACTCGGCGACGAGCAGCTCTCCTACATGGGCCAGAGCTACGGCACCCGGCTCGGCGCCGTCTATGCCGAGATGTTCCCCGAGAACGTTCGCGCGATGGTGCTCGACGGCGCTGTCGACCCCACGCTCGGCACGGCAGAACGACGCCTCACGCAGTACGCCGGCTTCCAGCGGGCGTTCGACGCCATGGCAACCTCATGCGCGGCCGAGGCGGACTGCGTGCTCGGTGACGATCCCGACCAGGCCTCGCAGCGGTTCCAGGAGATCGTGCGGCCCCTGATCGACACGCCGGCCACGACCGGGGTGGGCCGCGACGTCGACTTCAACCTTGCCGTGGGAGCAGTCATAGCAGGCCTGTACACCCCGAGCGACTGGCCGCAGGTGCTCGCCGGCATCACCGAGTTGGAACAGGGGCGGGGCGACACCCTGCTTGAGCTGAGCGACGTGTTCAGCCAGCGCGGAGCCGACGGCGTCTGGGCCAACTACCTCGAAGCCAACTTCGCCGTCAACTGCATGGACGAAGAGCGGCGCACGCCCGAGGAGGAGGAGAGTCTTCGCGCGGAGATCTTCGAGGCCGCGCCCTTCATGGATCCGGGCGAAGGCGCGAAGGGCGCGCGCGACGGATGCGAGGCGTGGCCGACGGAGCCCGACCTGGGCTACCCCTACGCCGAGGACGTCGAGGGCCTGCCCGAGACGCTGACGATCTCGATCACGGACGACCCGTCCACGCCCTACGAGGGCGGAGCGGCACTGGCCGAGACGCTCGGCGGCGCTCTCCTGACCGTCGAGGGCGAGCAGCACACCATCGCCATGTCGGGCGCAAGCGAATGCGTCAACGACGCCGTCGCCGCCTACCTCGTGGACCTGGAAAGCCCGCCGGAGAACGCCGGCTGCGCACTGTAGGCCGGGGCAGGCGGGTTCGTCGGCCTTCGCCGGCGGACCCGCCTGCCCCGCCACGGTCGGGACCTGACCGCCGCCCCTTTCCGGCTCCTCCTGTTCGCCCCCGGTGAGGGGGCCGTGCCCCGCGGACCTGCGGCTCAGCCGGCGGTGACCGCGATCGCCTCCACCTCGACGAGCTGGTCGTCGTAGCCGAGCGCGGCCACCCCGAGCAGGGTGCTGGGCGCGTCGTGCTCGCCCATGTGCCCGCGCACCACGTTCCAGGCCGCGACCAGGTCCTCCTGCCGTGCGGAGGCCACGTACACCGTCGTGCGGACGACGTCGGTGAGATCGGCCCCGGCGTCGTTCAGGGCGGTGCGCAGGTTGCGCATGACCTGGTGGGCCTGACCCGCGTGGTCGCCCACGGCGACGGTCCTGCCGTCCTCGTCCAGGGGGCACGCACCCGCCGTCCAGACCACACGGGCCGGTGCGCCGGCTGTGGCCGCGTATGCGTAGTCCACGTGCTCGGTCAGGGTCTGGCTGCGGATCAGCCTCACTGCGCTCATGATGCTCCGGTCCGGTCGTTCGTGGGTGTACGGGGGACAACGCCCGGCACCGCGCGGAGGTTTCCGGATCTGCTCACGGCGGAAGGGCCCCGGGGCCGCCTTGCGCACCCACGGCCGGACCGGACCGGTGGTGCCCAGGGAGCACGGAGAGCAGCGGGAGACAGCGCTGTCGGTTCCGCCCGGCCCGGGCGGAACAGCGGCCTCAGCCTTCCTCGCCCTGGTCCGGGATCAGGACGCTCAGGCAGGTCACGCACGCCTCCAGCTTCTCGAACTCCGAGATGTCCACGGGCAGGACCTTCCACCCCTCGGCGGCCAGTTCGTGGATGGTCTCGTGCGCGGCGGCGCTGACCAGCACGTCGCGTCCGCCCAGCGGCAGCACATGCGCGCCCGGTTCCTCGGTGGCGCGGCGGATCGGCGGCAGGGCACCGGTGTCGACCAGGTCGGGCAGGCCGATCAGGGAGCCGTCCGGCAGGGCGGTCACCGCCGACTTCAGGTGCAGTGCGCGGCCCAGTTCGACCCTGACGACCTCGCGGCCCAGGGGTTTGACCAGCTGTTCGAGCTGGGCTGCGCCGTCGGCGTTGGTGCGCCCGCCCACTCCCACGTAGACGGTCGGCCCCACCTGGAGCACGTCGCCCCCGTCCAGGGTCCCCGGAGCCTCGATCCGGGCGACCTCCAGCCCCAGCAGGCGCACCGACGCCTCGACCCCGTCGACCTCGCCCCTTCGGGTGTCGGCCCCGGAGCGGGTCAGGACCGCCAGGTTCCCGCACACCACCACGGGATCCTCCACGAACACCGAGTCGGGCAGGTCAGGAGCTGTTTCGACCTCGTGTATCCGCCACCCGGCCGAGGCGACGGTCTCCTGGTAGATCGTGTACTGGCGTGCGGCCAGGATCGGGTCCACGGCAGCACGCGGCCTATGGGTGACGATGCCCTGTGCCAGGCCGGGGCCGGGCCGGCGCATCAGGGCGACCCCGTAGTAGGTGTATCCGTCCACGTACACGTCCTCCAGGGGATGGGGGGTCGGGCTTTCGGAAGAGCACAATTTATCGCGCACCCCCACCCCTGTCCCGGGTACGGCACGCGGGTACGTCGGCTTGTTCCGCGGGACCGGGCGGGGCAGGGTGGGGGCATGGACGTGATCGTTGTCGGTGGCGGGATCGTGGGGACGAGCGCGGCGTTCCACCTGGCCAAGAAGGGTGTGTCCACCGCGCTGGTGGACGGCTCGCACCTGGGGCAGGCCACCGCGGCCGGTACGGGCGTCATCTTCCCCTGGCCGTTCCCGTGGGACACCGCGCCGGTACAGGACTTCAAGGCCCGCGCCGCGGAGCACTACCCCCTGCTGATGGCCGAACTGTCCGAGGACGGCCACGCCCCCGGCTACGAGGTCGTCGGCGGCATGTCGGTGGACCTGGAGGGGGACGACTCGGGGTTCGATCTGATGCGCACCCTGTCCGGGCGCCCCGAGTTCGCGACGATGGGGCGCGTGGAGCGATTGGCTCCGGGGGAGCCGACCGCGCGCTTTCCTCTGGTGCCCGAGCCCTACGGCGGTGTGTATATCGAGGGCATGGCCAGGCTCAACGGCCGGGCCGCGCGTGCGGCGCTGTTCAACGCGGCCGAGGAACGGGGCCTGCGTTACTTCAAGGGTGACTCGCACCTGCTCTGGAACGGCCACCGGGTCACCGGCGTGCGGGTGGGAGCCGACGACCTGGAGGCTCCCGTGGTGATCGTCGCGGCGGGCGCGTGGTCGGCGGGCCTGCTCGCCGCCACCGGGGTGGACCTGCCGGTGCACCCTGTGCGCGGCCAGATGACCCACTTCGCGCTGCCCGGCCAGGACACCCGGGCGTGGCCGGTGGTGCGGTTCGGGGAACGCGACTACTTCGTGTCGGCGTTCGGCCCGGACCGGGTGGTCACCGGCGGCACCCGGGAACCCGAGGCCGGGTTCGACCGGCGGGTGACGGCTTCGGGACTGCTGCACAACCTCACGGCGGCGCTGGAGGTGCTGCCCGGTCTCGCGGACGCGACGGTCGTGGAGACCCGGGTGGGGTTCCGACCGGGCACGCACGACGGGCAGCAGTTGCTCGGCCCGGTGGAGCGGCTTCCGGGGGTGCTCGTGGCCACGGGCCTGGGCGGCGAGGGACTGACCTTCGGGCCCTACCAGGGCGTGGTGGCGGCCCGGTTGGCGATGGGGGAGGACCCGGGGCCCGACCTGGCCTCCTTCCGCCCCGACCGGCCGACGAGCCCGGCCTGACCAATCCCGGACGGGGGTGCGGTGTGGCTCGGCGGGGAGGAAGGACCGCCTGTGCCCTGGCGGCCCCGGCCGTTGAGTAGCGGTACTCAGGCGTGAGCGCGGGGGGCGGACCACCATGGGTACATGAGCACCTTCACCCCCCGGTCCACCCCCGCGTTCTACCTCCAGTCCGCCATCTCCTTCGGCGCCTCCTCGGTCGGCGTCGGCGCGGGCATCATCTACCTGCCCGTCGACCTCTGGATCCGCGCGTTCCTCGGGATCGGCCTGCTCTACGCCATCACGTCCACGTTCACGCTCGCCAAGTGCGTGCGCGACCGACAGGAGGACGTGATGGCCGCCGAGCTCGCCCAGAACTACCAGCAGGCCCCCCTCTGGAACGGAGCCGAGCAGCCCGTCCAGCGCTGAGGAGCCCGGAGCGCCGCCCCCGGCGACGGACACGGAACCGCCGGGCGGCCTCCGGCGGTCCTGCTCCTTCACGGCCGCTTCGACGCGTGGCCGGCGCCCACGTCAGGTGTTGGGCGGAAGGGCGGTCCCCGCGCCCCGCAGTCGCGGTTTGAGCAGGTCGCGACGTGCGCTGGGCAGGGTGGGCTCGCCCGCGCCCTGCACCACGAACCCGGCGTCCTCGATCATCTCCCGGTCGGCCCTGCCCGCCTGCCCCTCACTGGTGAGGTAGTCGCCCAGGAACACCGAGTTGGCGATGTGCAGCGCCAGCGGCTGGAGGGAGCGCAGGTGGATCTCCCGGCCGCCCGCGAGGCGGACCTCCACGTCGGGGAAGACGAACCGGGCCGCTGCCAGGATGCGCAGGCACCTCTGCGGTGTCAGTTCCCAGGTCCCCTCCAGGGGAGTGCCGTCGAAGGGCATGAGGAAGTTGACCGGCACCGAGTCCGGTTCCAGCTCCCGCAGCGCGAACAGGGCGTCGACCAGGTCGTCGTCGCTCTCCTTCATGCCCGCGATCAGGCCGGAGCAGGGGGAGAGCCCGGCGTGCTTGGCCTTCTCGACGGTGCCCACCCGGTCGGCGAACTCGTGGGTGGTGCAGATGTCGGCGTAGCGCTCCTCCGAGGTGTTGAGATTGTGGTTGTAGGCGTCGGCCCCCGCCTCGCGCAGGCGGTCGGCCTGGCCCTCGGAGAGCAGCCCGAGGCAGGCGCAGACCTCGACGCCGGGATGCTCGGCCTTGATGCCCTCGATGGCGGGCGCGAGCCGGGCCACGTCGCGGTCTGTGGGTCCACGACCGCTGGCCACCAGGCAGACGCGGGCGGCGCCGGCCCTGACCCCGGCGGCGACGGCCTCACGGGTCTCGTCGGGTTTGAGCCAGGTGTACTTGACGACCTCTGCCTGCGAGCCCAGCCGCTGAGAGCAGTAGGAGCAGTCCTCGGGACACAGGCCGCTCTTCATGTTCACGAGGTAGTTGAGTTTGACGCGGCGCCCGAAGTAGCGCAGCCGGACCCGGAACGCCGCGGCGACCAGGTCCAGCAGGTCGTCGTCGGAACCGGACAGAACCCCGAGGAGTTCGTCCCGGGTGGGCTTCTGACGGCGGAGGGCCTTCGCGGCCAGGGCGGGGTAAGTGGTCACGGTCATGATCCTGGGGGGCCGGGCCGGGGCGGCGCAGCCACCGGACGCGCCAAAAACGGGGCGGAAGTCTTGTGCGGGACCGCCGTTTCCGCCACGGCTCCGGCAGGGCGGCCGGTCCCGACGGGCGCAGGGGGTCCGTTCCGCCGATCGTCCGGGGAGCCGGATACCGAGGGTGTCAAATTCCGGACATTTTTTGGCCTGCGGGCGTTTTGTCCGTGACCTCGGCTCCGTGGTGTGCTCACCCTGGAGGGCTATCGACCAACATGGCGCTGGGGGAAGTGGACGTGAGCGGAGCCAGTCAGTCCGGGGCGGGGCAGTCGCCCTCGGAGGAAAGCAACATCGTCCACGTGACGATGATCGCCGCGGCGGCGGCTATGGGCGGTTTTCTGTTCGGCTATGACAGCTCGGTCATCAACGGGGCCGTGGAAGCCATCCAGCAGCGGTTCCAGGTCGGACCGGCCACACTCGGCTTCACGGTCGCCTCCGCGCTCCTGGGGTGTGTGCTGGGTGCCGCGCTGGCGGGCGGTCTGGCCGACCGGTTCGGGCGCATCAGGGCCATGCAGGTCGCGGGCGTGCTGTTCGCGATGAGCGCCGTCGGCTCGGCGCTCCCCTTCACGGTGTGGGACCTGACAGTGTGGCGCGTCGTGGGAGGCACGGCCATCGGGCTGGCGTCGGTGATCGCCCCGACCTACATCGCGGAGGTCTCTCCGGCCGCCTACCGCGGCCGTTTGGCCTCGCTGCAGCAACTGGCGATCGTCCTGGGCATCGCCGCCTCCCAACTGGTCAACTTCGGGATCGCGCAGATGGCCGGCGGCAGCGCGCAGAACATGCTGGGGCCGATCCAGGCCTGGCAGTGGATGCTGGGCATCGAGATCGTTCCGGCCCTGGTGTACCTGGGGCTGAGCCTGCTCATCCCGGAGTCCCCGCGCTACCTGGTACGGGTGGGACGGGTCGACCGTGCCCGCAGAATCCTGGCCGAGGTCGAGGGCGGCGGTACCGAGCAGGTGGACCGGAGGGTCGGGGAGATCCACGAGGCACTGGGCTCGGAGACGCGGCCCCGGCTCCGTGACCTGACCGGACGCTACGGCCTGCTGCCGATCGTGTGGATCGGTATGGCGGTCTCGGCGTTCCAGCAGCTCGTCGGCATCAACGTGATCTTCTACTACTCCAGCTCGCTGTGGCAGTCGGTCGGCGTGGCCGAGTCCGATTCGCTGCTGTTGAGCCTGTTCACCTCCGTCGTGAACATCGTGGGCACCTTCGTGGCGATCCTGTTGGTGGACCGGATCGGCCGCAAACCCCTGCTGCTGGTGGGTTCCGCGGGTATGACCGTGGCGCTGGCCCTGGCCGCCTACGCCTTCTCGAACGCGGTCGTGGACGGCGAGGAGGTCTCCCTCCCGTTCGTGTGGGGCGTGGTGGCGCTGATCGCGGCCAGCCTGTTCGTGCTGTTCTTCGCCCTGTCGTGGGGTGTGGTGGTGTGGGTGCTGCTGGGGGAGATGTTCCCGCTGCGCATCAGGGCGGCCGCGATGGGTGTGGCCACCGCGACCCAGTGGCTGGCCAACTGGCTGATCACCGTCACTTTCCCGAGCCTGCGCGACTGGAACCTGAGCGGGGCGTACATGATGTACGCGTTCTTCGCCGCGGTGTCGTTCTTCCTCGTGTGGAAGTACGTCAAGGAGACCCGGGGCAAGACCCTGGAGGAGATGACCGGCTGACCGGCCGCTCCCACCCGCCGGCCCAGTGGGCCGTCAGCGCTCCAGGTCGATCTTGCGCTGAAGGAACTCCTCGCGACCGATCTCACCGCGCGCGTATCTGAGTCTGAGTTCCTCCTCCGCCGCGTCCAGGACCCCGGGTCCGGGCGCGGCGGACTGCTGCCACCGTCCCGGACGCGGGTGGTCCAGGCGCCCGGAGCCCGACACCGAGGTCACCGCCCCGGCGATGAGGACGCCCAGCGCCGCCATGATGAGGATCACGGCCATGGCCATCACGTAGGACATCGTCCACTCCCTGTCCGGTGGAGGAGCCGCCTTCCACCTCTACTACCTGTCTACCCGGCCCGGTACCCCGCCACCAGAGCCCTTCCGCAGCTGTGGACGGACGCCCTCGCCCCTCCGCTCAGGAAGCCCGCCTCCCCGCCGGGGCACAAGCCCGGCCCGGAGGCCGGACGGCCCGCCCGGAAGGCACGGGCCGCGGCCCACCGCCCTCAGGGCCACTGCCCCGACCGGGCGGAGCGCGGGGGAGGAGCCGTAACCTGAGGTGTTAAAAATCGGGCAGAAAGGGCGAAATGCGCGTTCTCCTCGTGGACAACCATGACTCCTACACGTACAACCTCGCCCAACTGCTGGCCGGCGTCCTCGGGGAGTCTCCCCTGGTCCTCACCAACGACGACCCCCGCTGGGAGGGTTTCGACGCGTCGGCGATGGACGCCGTCGTCATCTCACCCGGACCCGGGCGCCCCCAGAACCCGCGCGACCTGGGCCGTGTCCCCCGCCTCCTGGAGGACGAGAGCCTGCCGGTCCTGGGCGTGTGCCTGGGCCACCAGGCCATCGCCCACCTGGCCGGAGCCGACGTGGTATCCGCCCCCCAGCCCCGCCACGGCCACCTGACGCGGGTCCGGCACACGGGCGGCGGCCTCTTCGCGGGCCTACCGCAGGACTTCACCGCCGTGCGCTACCACTCCCTGGCCGTCCCCTCGCCCCTGCCCGCACCCCTGGTCGCGACCGCCTGGGCGGAGGACCACGTGGTCATGGCCCTGGAACACCGCGGTCTGCCCCGCTGGGGCGTGCAGTTCCACCCGGAGTCGGTGGCCAGCGACTCCGGTTCGACCCTGGTCGCCAACTTCCTGGACCTGGCCCGTGCGCGGGGGAGGGCGACCCGTCCGGGGTACACGCCGACGGCGGCACCCCCGCACACCGCCCCGGAGGCCGCGCCGACCGCACCCGGAGGACGGGGACCCCGGACGCACACGGCGCCGCGGACCCGCGAACTCCCCCGCGCGGTCGACACCGAGGCCGCCTACGCCCACCTGTACGGGGACGCCGGGCACGCGTTCTGGCTGGACAGCTCCCGCCCCCAGGGGCCCGCCCGCTTCTCCTTCCTCGGTGCCGCCACCGGCGAGGTCATCAGCTACAGGGTCGGCGGGCCCGTCCGCGTGCGCGACGCCGACGGTACCGAGTACAACGAGCCCGGAAGCGTCTTCGACGCACTCGACCGCCGGATCGGCCGCCCCGGCGCAGAGAGCGTTCCGCCCGCCGGGCAGGCCGCTGCCGGCCTGCCCTTCGACTTCACCGGAGGGTACGTCGGCTACCTGGGCTACGAGTGCAAGGCCGACACCGGGGGCACCGCCGCGCACACGGCGTCCACCCCCGACGCCGTGTGGCTGCGCTGCGACCGCTTCGTCGCCGTCGACCACCTCCGCGACCGCACCTACGCCGTCTGCGCCGACGACCTTCCGGACGGCGACGCCTGGCTGGACGACACCCTGGCCTCCCTGGACGGTCTCGCGCCGCTTTCCCCGCCCGCCTCCCCCGCGCCGACGGCCGACCTGGCCCCGCTGCTGGACCGCCCGAAGGAGGGCTACGTCACCGACGTGAAGGAGTGCCTGGGACAGCTCACGGCGGGGGAGAGCTACGAGATCTGCCTGACCAACCGGGTCCGACTGCCCAGCGCCGGCGACGAGCTGGACTTCTACCGGCGGATGCGCGCCGCCAGCCCCGCCCCCTACGCCGCCCTGCTGCGTCTGGACGGGGTGAGCGTCCTCAGCGCCTCACCCGAGCGCTTCCTGCGGGTGGACGCGGACCGCACGGCGGAGAGCCGCCCGATCAAGGGCACCGCTCCGCGCCACCCCGACCCGGCCACCGACACCCGCGTGGCCGAGGAGCTGCGCACGGGGGCCAAGACCCGGGCCGAGAACCTGATGATCGTCGACCTGATCCGCAACGACCTGGGGAAGGTGTGCGAGGTCGGCAGCGTGGAGGTGCCCGCGTTCATGTACACGGAGTCCTACGCGACCGTGCACCAGCTGGTGTCCACGGTGCGGGGCCGGCTCCGCCCGGACGTGTCCACCGTCGACGCGGTGCGCGCCTGCTTCCCCGGAGGGTCGATGACCGGCGCGCCCAAGGTGCGCACCATGGAGATCATCGACCGGTTGGAGTCCTCGGCGCGCGGTGTCTACTCCGGTGCGCTGGGCTACCTCTCGCACACCGGCACGGCCGACCTGAACATCGTCATCCGCACCGCCGTGAGCGCCGGCGGTGAGCTGACCATCGGGGCCGGAGGCGCGATCGTGCTGGACTCCGACCCCGAGGCCGAGTACGAGGAGATGCTGCTCAAGGCCGCGGTCCCCGCCCACGGCCGCTGATCCCCGCCCCCACCGCACCCGGACGTTTCAGCTCGACGGCCCGTAGGTGAGACGGCGCAGGGCCACCTCGGCCGGACCGCGCATGCCCTTTCGGCGCATGAGGTCGGCGAGCAGCAACGTGGTCAGCCACACGGCCACCGCGATCCCCACCCCGATGGCGGGTGACGTCAGGTGCACGTCGAGCGTGTAGGAGGAGAACAGCACCGCCCATGCCACCGACTGGGCCAGGTAGAAGGTCATGGAGCGCTGTCCGAGCGCGGCCAGGGCGTTGGTCACCGGTCCCTGCCGGCCGGTGAAGCGGACCGCGACCAGGGCGATGAGCGCCGCGTAACCCAGAGCGCCCGCGTAGCCGCTCACCTGGTGCAGGGCACTGGTGACCAGGACGTCCCCGGGGGTGGCGTCGGTCCACACCCCCGCCTTGTCCAGTGCCAGCGGGAGACCGCCCGACACGGCCAGGGGGATGCCCACGAACGCTGTGGCGCGCAACAGCCGCAGGTGCTCGTGGGGCCGCTCCAGGATCCGGTGCCGGGCCGCCAGGACGCCGATCAGGAACGGCACGAGGGTACTGACGAACATGATCACCACCAGGACCGAGAACAGGGTCAGGCGGAAGAGCAGTTCGTTGACGAACCCGTCGGGCATCGAAGGCATGCCCCCGCCTGTGAGGGCGTTGTCGGTGGTGACCAGGGCGTGGACGACGGCGGCCAGGGGGAGCCAGGCCGCAGCCAGGATCACCAGGGTCCGGTCGCGCAGTCGCAGCACGCCCACCATGAGCAGCGACACCAGGCCGTAGACGGCCAGGATGTCCGCGGGGAAGAGCAGCACCGTGTGCCCCAGCCCGAAGACGATCAGCCACAGGCCGCGCCGGCGGAGCAGGTTGCGGCTTCGGGGCCAGGCTTGTCCCTGCTCACTGCGGCGGCGGTGGATCTGGGCCAGGCCGTAGCCGAACAGGGCCGCGAACATGGGGTAGCTGCGCAGGTCGACGAGCATGACCGTGCCCGCGACGGTGATCTGGTCCGCAGCGGTGGCGATGTTCTCGGGGCCGCCGATGAACACCGTGAACAGGTGTGTGTGGGCGAGCGCGATGAACAGGAGCATGACGCCGCGGGCCAGGTCCGGGGCCAGGGAACGGCGGTCCACCGGGAACGGGCGGTCCGGTGCGGGCGCGGTGCGGGGCCCGGGGGCGGATGTGTGGGACATGGTGGCCTCCAGAAGGGCCGTGGGCTTTGGGAGACGGTGTACGCGCCGAGGTGTGCACCTCTAGGTGGCGCGCGATGCGTACAGAGTACGCATCGATTCGAGACCACATTAACCCCTATTTTCAAGAGCTTCTTCCGCCTTAAGCACTAGTGCACTAGGTGTCGGAGGGCTTGTCGGTCCGGACCGTCGTCCCCCATGAGGCATTCCACGCTCGAATGTGCACTAGTACACTCTGGGAAAACGGAGAAGAATCGAAGGGGGTCGGGGATGTCCACGGCTGCGGAACGGGAGCTGCCGCCCTACGCGCGGGTGGTCGCCGACATCCGCGCGCGTATCGCCGCAGGGGAGCTGCGCCCGGGAGACCGGGTTCCCTCGACCAGGGAGATCATCCGGGAGTGGGGGGTGGCCATGGCCACCGCGACCAAGGCACTCGCGGCCCTGCGCCAGGAGGGTCTGGTCGAAGCGGTGCGCGGGGTGGGAACCGTCGTGCGGGGCACGCCCGACCCGGCTCCGGAGCCGCGCGGGTCACGGGGGCGGCGGGAGCACCCGCGGCCGTCGGAGCGCAGAGAGCACCGCGCTGCCTCCGAGCCAGCTCTGACCCAGGAGGCCGTCGTCCGGGCCGCGATCACCATCGCCGACGCCGAGGGCATCGACGGTCTGTCCATGCGCAGGGTCGCCACCCAGCTGGGGGTGAGCACCATGGCCCTGTACCGCCACGTCGCGAGCAAGGACGCGCTGGTGACGGCGATGGTCGACCAGGTCTACACCGAGCACGCACTGCCCGATCCGCCGCCCGGGGGCTGGAGGAAAGCCCTCGAACTGGCCCTTCGGACGGAGTGGGGCATCTACCGAAGGCACCCCTGGGCCGTTCGGCTGACCATGCTCGCCGGGGCGGTCCGGTCCCCCCGGCTCGTGGAGAACGCCGAGTGGATGATGAGGGTGGTCACCGCCCAGGGGCGCTCACCGGACGAGGCCATGGCGATCCTCACCTTCGTGTCCGCCTACACCTCCGGCATGGCCCTTCAGGCGACACAGGTGGTGGTGGAGGAGTACGAGTTCGGGATGGACGCCGAACACTGGTGGAGGTCCAGGGGGCCGGAGTTCCTCCGGATCGCCGAACAGGGCCGGCACCCGCTCACGTTCAGCATCTCGGGGCCGCCCGACGTGCACGGCGTCTTCGAGCTCGGCATGAAACACCTGCTGGACGGACTCGCCCCCCTGGTCGAGGGGCGGAGCGGATAGGGCGGGAGGGGCAGCACCGCGTGGGGCTGGTCGGCGTCCGGCACGGCCCGGGGCCTCAGCCGGTGCCGCTGAGGTGGCCGAGCCGTGCCTCCAGTCCGTCCAGGACGCGCTGGAGTCCGTAGTCGAAGCCGGTGTCGCGGATCTCCTCCAGGCTCCTGTCCTCCTGCGCGAGGTGTCCGGCGCGCAACCGCGGGTGGTCCCGTAGCGCCTCCTCCATGGCGGGGGCCAGGCCCTCCCTCCACTCCCGCTCGCCGCGGCCGCTGCGGGCGAACACCGACAGGTAGGCGACCTCGCTGGTCACCATGCCGATGACGTAGGCGGTCACGGTGCTCATGGCCTGGTCGGCCTCCTCCACCCCGAAGCCCGCCGCCTCGAACACCCCGAGCATGCCCTCCGACACCCCCGCAAGGTTCGGCCCGAGGCGCGAGAGTCCGACCTGGCCGAATACCGAGACCATCCACGGGTGCCGCAGGGCCGCTGCCCTCAGGTCCCGTGCGCTGCCCTCGACCGCGGCCCTCCACCCCGCGGGGCCGTCGGCCGCGGGGACCGGCAGCTCACCGTAGACCTCGTCCACGACCAGCTCGATCAGCTCGTCCTTGTTGGCCACGTGCCGGTAGAGCGATGTGGCTCCGGCGTCGAGCCGGGTTCCCAGGGCCCGCATGCTCAGGGCGTCGTTGCCCTCCTCGTCCAGCAGCCGGAGTGCCTCGGCCACGATCCGGTCCCGGCTGAGTGCGGGCTGCTCCCTGGCTTTGTGCCGCCTGGTCCACACCGACGGAACCGCGCTGTCCTGACCTGCCACGAAGCCTCCTCCGATCGCCGTCTCTCGGGGCCGCAGACTAGCGGACAGCGTTCGCCGTGCGCATGAACCACCTCTTGCGTACAGTGTTCGCAACTAGAGAACACCGTACGCAAAGAGGATCACACCATGGACTTCGACGCCTCCCACTGGCAGGGCCGACTCGACACGCTCAGTGCGGCCCACCGCGTCCCCGGGGCGGTCCTGGCCGTACTCGCCGACGACACCGTCCACGAGCTGGCCACCGGGATCCTGCACCGGGGGACCGGTGTGGAGGCCACCACCGACGCGGTGTTCCAGCTCGGCTCGGTCGCCAAGGTCTACACCGCCACCCTGGCGATGACCCTCGCCGAGGAGGGCCTCCTGGACCTGGACGCCCCGGTGAGGGACGTCCTGCCCGGCTTCGCCCTCCCCGACGAGCGCGCGGCCCAGGTCATCACCCCGCGCCACCTGCTCTCCCACACCAGCGGCCTCAGCTGTGACCTCGTGGTCGACACCGGTCGGGGCGACGACTGCCTGGCCCGCTTCGTCGAGGCGTGCGCCGAGGAGGAGCTGGACTGCCCGCCCGGAAGCACCCACTCCTACAGCACCAGCGGGTTCAGCGTGCTCGGACGCGCCATCGAGGTCCTGACCGGCCGGACCTGGGACCAGGCGCTCAGGGACCGGGTGCTGACCCCGCTCGGCCTGGAGCACACCATGACCCTGCCGGAGGAGGCCCTGCGCTTTCGCACCGCGATGGGACACGTGGAAGGGGCCGGGCCGGACCCCGAACCGGCACCGGCCTGGGACCTCATGACGCGCTCCTCCAGTCCCGGGGCCATGGTCATGGCCACCGCCGCCGACGTGGTGGGCCTGGCACGCGCACACCTGGCGGGTGGCACGGCAGCGGACGGGACCCGCGTCCTGACCCCGCGCACGGTGGAGGCCATGCGCGAGAAGCAGGCGGACACCCCCGACAAGTGGTCCGCGGACTCCGACGGGTGGGGTCTGGGCTGGACCCTGTACGACTGGGACGGCGTACCGGGCTTCGGGCACGACGGCGCCGCCACGGGCCAGTACTCCTACCTGCGCGTGGTGCCCGGCGCCGGGGTGGCCATCGCCCTGGTGACCAACGGGGGCGGGGCGCGGGCCCTCTACGCCGACCTGTTCCGCGAACTGCTGGCCGCGCTGGCCGACGTGCGCATGCCCGACCGGTTCGCCCCTCCGGAGCAGCCGCCCACCGTGGACCCGGCTCCCTTCACCGGCACCTACCGCCGCCCGGGCGTCGTCGTCACCGTCACCGCGAGCGGGCGCGGACTGCACATGGTCTACGAGTTCGTGGACGGCATGAGCCACTTCTCCCCACCGTTGGTGGCGGACCTGGTGCCGGTCGCGGTGACGGCGACGGAGACCGTGTACGCGGCGTCGAGCGGCGGCTCCCCGTTCGGTGGGGAATGGATGCCGGTGGTCTTCGCGACGCTGGCCGACGGCACCCCGTGCGCCTACGTCGGCATGCGGGCCACGCCCAAGGTCGCCTGAGAACCCGGGGCACCGGGCCACGGGAGCACGCCCCGGCCGAAAACCCGTTGCCCCGGCTGTGGCCGGGGCACCACCCTGGTCGGTCATGAACGTCCCCGACGTGCCGCGACACCAGATCCGCGCACTGCACACCGACACCACCGTCACCGTCTACCAGGCCTACACACCCTCCATCGGGCTGCCCGCCTCCCGTGAGGGCCGCTTCCCCTCTTCATGGAAGAGGGAGCGCATGACCTGGATCAAGCCGTCGTTCCTGTGGATGATGTACCGCTGCGGGTGGGGGCTCAAGAAGGACCAGGAGACCGTCCTGGCGGTGGAGATCAGCCGCGAGGGCTTCGAGCGGGCACTGGCGGACGCGTGCCTGTCGCACTTCGATCCGGACGTGCACACCGACCGGCGGGCCTGGCGGCAGCGGCTGGGGGAGTCGTCCGCCCGCGTGCAGTGGGACCCCGAACGCGACCTGCACCTGGCCCCGCTGGGACACCGCTCCCTCCAGCTTGGGCTGTCCGGGGAGGCCTCACGACGCTACGCCGACGAGTGGACCGTGTCCATCACGGACGTCACACCACTGGCCCACCGGGTGCACGCCCTGGTCCGGGACGGTGACGCGGCGGCTGCCTGCCGCCTGCTCCCCGACGAGCGCCCCTACCCGCTCCCGCCGGATGCGCTGGACCACCTGCGTGCGCCGGCCGAGGCCTGAGGGGGTCCGGCGGGGTCTCCGCCCTTGGAGCACGAAAAAGGAGAGGGTTCTGGGAACTCCTCTCCACTCTCAACTTATAGCGCACCGGGGGGCTTGCGGCAAGACCCCGGTCGTGCTGCAGAATCGTCGTCCGTGACCAGTACCAACGACAGGGGAGACGGCGTGAACAGCCTCACCACCAGCGCTTTCGACCTCCCCGAGCACCTCGCCGCCAAGACCGACCCGGCACTGATCGCCGACGACGAACGACACTTCGCGTCCATCGCGCAGAGCCTCGAACAGTCGATCTCCGACCTGTCCGCCCGCCTCGACGCCAGGCGCAGCGCGCCCGTGGGCAAGGGCCGCGAGGTCCTGGACCGGGACCTGGAAATCCACCGGACGGAGGCCCGCCTGCGCGCCCTGCGCCGCTTCGGACTCGACCTGTGTCTCGGACACATCGTCGGCGAGGACGCAGCCGAACCCGTCTACATAGGACGGCTCGGCCTCACCGACGACGCGGGGCGCCGGCTGCTGCTCGACTGGCGATCCCCCGCGGCCGAACCGTTCTTCGCGGCCACCCACGCCACCCCGATGGGGCTGACGAGCCGCCGCAGGTACCGCTGGACCCGCGGCCGGATCAGCGACTACTGGGACGAGGTGTTCACCGCCGACGGGTTCGAGGGACACGCAGCCCTCGACGACCAGTCCGCCTTCATCGCCAGCCTGGGCAGCAACCGGTCGGCCCGGATGCGGGACGTGCTCGGCACCATTCAGGCCGACCAGGACGCCATCATCCGGGCGGGATCCCGCGGTGCCCTCGTCGTCGACGGTGGACCGGGCACGGGGAAGACCGTCGTCGCGCTGCACCGCACCGCCCACCTGCTGTACTCCGACCCGCGTCTGGGCCACCGTCGGGGCGGTGTGCTGTTCGTCGGCCCGCACCAGCCCTACCTGGCCTACGTCGCCGACGTCCTGCCCAGCCTCGGAGAGGAGGGTGTGCAGATCTGCACCCTGCGGGACCTCGTCCCCGAGGGAGCCTCGGCGCCGGTCGAGGAGGACCCGGAGGTGGCCCGCCTCAAATCGTCCGCGAACCTGGTGAAGGCGATCGACGCGGCGGCCAGGTTCTACGAGAAGCCGCCCACCGGGGGGATGACGGTCTCCACGGACTGGTCCGACGTCTGGCTGGGCGCCGACGACTGGGCCGAGGCGTTCTCGGCTCCCGGTCCGGGCACCCCGCACAACGAGGCACGCGAGTTGATCCTGGACGAACTGCTCACGATCCTGGTCGACAAGCACGGTGACGACGACGTCCCGCCCGAGCTCGTCCGCAGGTCGCTGCTGCGGGACACGGAGCTGATCACGACCCTGCACCGCGCGTGGCCGCTGATCGAGGCGACCGACCTCGTCGGGGACCTGTGGTCGGTCCCCGCCTACCTGCGCCTGTGCGCACCCTGGCTCGCCCCCCAGGACGTCCGCAAGCTCCAGCGGGAGGACGCCCAGGCCTGGACGGTGTCCGACCTGCCGCTCCTGGACACGGCACGTCAGCGGCTCGGCGACCCGGAGGCGTCCCGGCGCAGGCGCAGGCACGACGCCTCCGCGGCCGCCGAACGCGAGCGCATGTCCGGTGTCATCGACAACCTGCTCGCGGCCGACGACGACGGCGAGGGCATCGTGACGATGCTGCACGGACGGGACCTCCAGGACAGCCTGGTCGACGAGGCCGCACTGCCCGACGCCACCCCGGACCTGCTCGCGGGGCCGTTCGCGCACATCGTCGTGGACGAGGCCCAGGAACTCACCGACGCGGAGTGGCACATGCTGCTGCTCCGCTGCCCGTCCCGCAGCTTCACCATCGTCGGGGACCGGGCCCAGGCCAGGCACGGATTCACGGAACCGTGGCGGGAGCGGCTCGAACGGGTCGGGCTCGACCGGGTCGACCTGGCCTCCCTGAGCATCAACTACCGGACACCGGAAGAGGTCATGGCGGAGGCCGAGCCGGTCATCCGGTCCGTGCTCCCGGACGCCAACGTGCCGACCTCCATCCGCCGCGGCGGTGTCCCCGTCGTCCACGGACCCGCTGCGGACCTGGACCCGGTGCTCGACGCCTGGCTCGACGAGAACGCGGAGGGGATCGCCTGCGTCATCGGCGCCCCCGCGTTCCGGGCGACGTCGCGCGTCAGGTCGCTGACCCCGGAGCTGGCCAAGGGGCTGGAGTTCGACCTGGTCGTCCTCGTCGACCCGGAGGGGTTCGGCGACGGGGTCGAGGGGGCGGTCGACCGCTACGTCGCGATGACACGGGCGACCCAGCAGTTGGTGATCCTCACGAGCTCCTGACACAGGACGACCGCGTCGGCCGTTCCCGACAGGCGCTCCACGGTGGCCGCAACCTCCCCGAAGTCAGGGTGTTGCGACCACCACTAGAACCCAAGCGCGGGAGGGGGCCGTCATCTGCGCGATGCTAGCGGAGCCGCACACGGCGGAAGCCGTATCCGACCGTCTCCAAGGCCGGAAGCCGCGGGAGGGCGGGGCCGCTCAGCCCTCCTGATCGGCGGGTGGGCCCGGATCGGCAGTCGGGCGGCAGGGGGCGGACCCGCCGTGGTCGTCCACCACCTGCTTCGACCGCCGACGGTCCGACCCGGCCCCGGGACAGGTGTCGGCATCGGTGTCGTGACAGACCAGGACAGGGTGGAGAACCGTGGACACCACCCTTTCCCCTGGGCGCAGCCACCCGCGCGCCGGGGCCGGTGCTTCTGCGGTTCACACCTGTGGGGAGCGGACCCGGTCGATGGTCTCCTCCAGGTTCTGCTCCATACGGTCCAGGACGGCCAGGACCCCGTCGCGCTCGGCCCCGTGGAGGTCGTGGGTGAGACCCTGTTCGAGCTCCTCCCACACCCGCTCCACCTCGGCCCGCAGGCCCTGGCTGGCGGTGGTGGCCTCGACGATGGTGACGCGCTTGTCGGTCGGGCTGGGCGTGCGTTTGGCGAACCCGCCCTGTTCGAGCCGCTGGACGGTACGGGTCATGGTCGCGGCGTCCGTGCCGAGGAGCCGCGCGAGGTCGCTCAGCCTCTGCGGCCCGAGCTCCCACAGCTGCATCATGACCAGCTCCTGCGCGGGATGCAGTCCGAGACGGCGCAGCAGCTGACCTGCGAGCATGCGGTGCAGCCGGGCCACACGCACGATCCCGTGGCCGACCGGGCCCAGCCGCTCAGCGGTCGAGGGCAGGGGGGAGGGAGCACGCTCGTCGGAACGCCCTGCGGGTGTGGTGCACATGATGCCCCTCTCACTCGGACGTGCGGCCTCCACAGCGGAATTTACTTGCTCGGCCATGTAGTGATGCAACTCTGCCGTACCACCACAGATTCCCCGTCTCAGCAGGGCATACGTGGGAATAACCTGCCTTTAGCAGTGTTCTACTGGGCCGGACAACAAGCGCTGCGGAACGGGATGCCCCCGGCTCTGCGGCAGGAGAGGCGAGAAGGACATGACCACGGCGTTCGATGCCTACGATCTGGCCGGAACGAAACTGGGGAACCGGATCGTGATGGCGCCCATGACGCGTAGCCGCGCGCAGGAACCGGAGCGGATTCCGACGGCGCTGACCGCCGAGTACTACGCCCAGCGCGCGAGCGCGGGCCTGATCATCACCGAGGGCACCCAGCCCTCGGCCGTCGGACAGGGTTACCCGAACACTCCGGGGCTGCACTCGGCCGAACAGGTCCAGGCGTGGAGAGCGGTCACCGACGCCGTCCACGCCGAGGGCGGGGTGATCTTCGCCCAGCTGATGCACACCGGCAGGATCGGCCACCCGGCCCTGCTGCCCGACGGGCTGGTGCCGGTCGGACCGTCGGCGGTCAGGGCCGAGGGGCGGGTGTTCACCCACGAGGGGATGTTGGAGTTCGTCACCCCGCGGGAACTGACCGAAGCGGACATCCTCCGGACGATCCAGGACTTCGCCGACGCGGCGCGCAACGCGATCGCCGCGGGTTTCGACGGGGTCGAGGTCCACGGTGCCAACGGCTACCTGCTCCACCAGTTCCTGGCGGTGAACGCCAACCGCCGCTCGGACCGGTGGGGCGGCTCCGTGGAGAACCGGATCAGGCTCACCGTGGAGGTCGCCCGGGCGGTGGCCTCGGCCGTCGGCTCCCACCGCACCGGCGTCCGCCTCTCGCCCGGCGGAAGGTTCAACGACGTCACCGATGACGCGGACCTGGCCGGCACCTACGTGCCGCTGGTGACCGCGCTGGCCGGGCTGGACCTGGGCTACCTGCACCTGGTGGAGAAGGCCGACCGGGAACTCACCACGCGGTTGCGCACGGCGTGGCCGAACACGTTCCTCCTCAACCCCGGCACCGGCTCCGACGTCCCGACCGGCGCGAACGGGCTCGACCTGGTGCGGGACGGCACCGCGGACCTGGTCTCCTACGGTGCGCTCTTCCTGGCCAACCCCGACCTTCCGGCACGCCTGGCCGCGGGAGAGCCGCTCAACCAGCCGGATCGGGCCACCTTCTACGGCGGTGACGCGCGCGGGTACACCGACTACCCGGCGCTGGGCTGACCATCGCAGGAGCGCAAGGCCCCGGCCCCCTCACCGTGTCCGTAGGTCCGGCCGGGGCCCGGCGGCACACCGTGGCGCCTGGTGACACGCTCTTCGCCAACACCCCTGTCTGGGCCGTTGGCACGGCGTTCCGATCATGTGGCCAGGTCCAGCCACTCCCCGACGGCCAGCACGCGTGCGCGCCGTCCGGCGTGCGTGCGGAACTCCCTCTCCGGGTCGCAGACCTCGACGTAGCCCGCGATCTTGTCCGGCTGCTCCGCCTCGTAGTGCATCGGCACTGCGAACCGGGCGTCGAGGATCTCCGCGGCTGCGGCGGCCTGCCTCGGGTCCATCGCGGCGGGCAGCGGGCTCGGCGGCTGCAGGTGCGGTGCGTCGACCACCGCGCCGTTGGCGGGCAGGAACACCGCGTCGAACGGGCTGAACCGGCGCGCGATGAGCCACCAGTAGCCGTGGAACATCGTGTCGCCGCCGTGGAAGACCCGCTGCCCGTCGGCCTGCACCACCCAGTTCAGCTGCGGGTCGCCCAGCCCGTCGACGGAGGGGACCGCGGTGACGCGGAACGGCCCGACCTCGCGGGTGGACCAGGCATCCACGACCTCGGTGGCCAGCCGGTGCAGGACCAGCTCGTGCTCGGCCGGCAGTGTCGTCACGTTGTCCACGTCGTCGCCGTGACCGGGCGCCGGTCGCAGCACCGGAGCCCCCGGTGCCAGCGCCTCCGCGAGCGCGGACGCGTCGGTGTGGTCCCGGTGCAGGTGGGTGACCAGTGCGGCGGTGGCCTTCCCGTCCGGTACCGCCAACCCCTCGCCGGGCTTCCACCCCGTGAACAGCGGCGAGAGGTCTCGCACGTGGTCGATCACCAGTCGTTCGCCGCCTGCCTCGATCTCCAGTCCGGCCCAGCCCAGTCGTCGTACCCGCATCTCGCACTCCTTCGTCCCGGTGGTCGCCACAGAACTTAGCGTACGGTCGTTCGTTAAATCAATAGCGAACGCGCGTACGCTATCCTCGTCGCATGTCACCACGACGCTCAGCGGCCGAAGCGCAGGCCACCAGGGGCCGGATCCTCGGCCGTG
Organism: Nocardiopsis sp. NPDC058631; assembly: GCF_042716955.1. Classification (NCBI taxonomy): domain Bacteria; kingdom Bacillati; phylum Actinomycetota; class Actinomycetes; order Streptosporangiales; family Nocardiopsidaceae; genus Nocardiopsis; species Nocardiopsis sp. NPDC058631. The sequence continues at coordinate 77,234 of NZ_JBHXQY010000004.1, forward strand.
CCGCCGAGATCGCCTCCGAGGAAGGGCTGGAGGGCATCACCATCGGCCGGCTCGCCGAGGAGCTGGCGATGAGCAAGTCCGGGGTGCACAAGCACTTCGGCAGCAAGGAGACACTGCAGATCTCCACGCTGGACAAGGCGTTCGTGGACTTCTGGCACCGGGTGGTCGAGCCCGCACTGGCCGAACCGCCGGGTCTGCGGCGGCTGCGCGCGGTGTGCGCCAACTCCGTGGGCTACCTGGAAGCGCCGCTACTGCCCGGCGGCTGCCTGATGACCGCGGCGATCACCGAGTACGACGGCCGCCCTGGCCGGGTCCGCGACGCGGTGGCAGAGGTGTGGTCGCGCTGGCGGGAACAGCTACGGGCGGACCTGGCCACAGCGGTGGAGAACGGCGAGCTGCCCGCCGGGTTCGAGATCGACCAGGCACTGTTCGAGATCGTCGCCGCCGGGCTCGCGCTGAACGCGGCCATGCAGCTCCAGCACGATCGGACGGCCGCGGGCCGGGCCCGCCGCGCGATCGAACGGGCCCTGGACCAGTCCTGACCGCCCACCCCGCCCCAACCCGCGCCCGCGCGAGGGCGTTGTCGGCCTGACCCTTGACCAACGGCACGCGGATCGTCTCGCGCGGACGTCCGGCACTGGGGGCGACCGGTCAGTACTGCCCCGGCTGAGGCGGGTCGCGTGCCGTACCGGCACCCTCCACGGGGCAGGTGCGGAAATCGTTGCCCGCGGGCGGTCCGCGATACGGTTGCGGCCATGGGGAACACACCGACACGACCGTCCACGTCGGCTGAGGACTACGTGAAGGTCATCTACGACCTACAGGAGCGCGGCACCGGCCCGGTGACGATCTCCGGGATGGCCGAACGCCTGTCGGTGTCCAACTCCTCGGTCTCGGGGATGCTGCGCAAGCTCACCGAACTCGGCCTCGTGGAGCACCAGCGCTACGGCGCGGTCGGCCTCACCGAGGCCGGGACCAAGGCCGCCCTGTCGGTACTGCGCCGGCACCGGTTGCTGGAGACGTACCTGGTCGCGGAACTGGGCTACTCGTGGGACGAGGTCCACGACGAGGCGGAGATCCTCGAACACGTCGTGTCGGACAAGTTCGTCGACCGCATCGCCGCGCATCTGGGCAATCCCGTGGTCGACCCGCACGGCGACCCCATCCCCACCCGCGAAGGACACATCGTCGAGCGCGAGTCGGTGCTGCTGGCCAACGCCGACGAGGGTGTCAGCGGCGTCATCGTGCGGGTCAACGACACCGACCCCGACCTGCTCCGCTACCTGGCCGACATCGAGATCGGCATCGGGATGAACGTGGAGGTGGTCGAGCGCCAGCCCTTCGCCGGGTCCCTCCAGATCGCCGTGCGCCCCGGTGAGGGAGCTCCCGAGCGCGCCCAGGCCCTCGGGCTGGTGGCCGCCGAGGCGCTGTGGATCAGCCCCGACAGCAAGGGCTAGTGACGCAGGCCACTACCACTCGCTGTTGAGTGTGCCGCGACGGCATCGTTTTTCCTGGTCCTACTGCCGCACAAGGACGACGGAAGGACACCCGATGGCACAGCCCGGCCTCATCCCGGTCGAGGACCTGATCGGCTCACCCGAGCGCTCCGGCGCGTCCATCTCGCCGGACGGCAACCGGATCGCCTACCTGGCGCCGTGGAGGAACCGACTCAACGTCTGGGTGCAGGACCTCGCCCCCTCCGGAGGCCCCGACGGCGAGCCGCGCTGCGTGACCGCCGACCAGACCCGCAGCGTGCTGCGCTACGAGTGGGCCCACGACGCGCGCTGGCTGATCTACGCCCAGGACAGCGGCGGCGACGAGAACCACCACCTCTTCCGGGTCGACCTGGACGATCCGGAAGCGTCCGCCGTCGACCTGACGCCGTTCCCGGGAGCGCGGGTACTGTCCCACAAGCAGCCGCACGGACGGCCCGGAACAGTGCTGATGCAGATCAACCACCGCAAGGCCGACGAGATGGACCTGGTCGAGCTCGACATCGCCTCCGGCGCGCTCACCGTGCTCGCGGAGAACCCGGGCCGGGTCCTGGACTGGCTGCTCACCCCCGAACGCGAACCCCTCTCCCTCACCATGGCCGACGACGGCGCCATCGTGCTGTCCCGCTGGAACGGCGGCGACCCGGACCCGATCGCGGTGTTCGACGGAGATGACCACCCGCTGGGCCTCTTCCCGATCGAACTCACCACCGACGGGACCGGGATCTGGGTCGGTTCCTTCACCGGGGGCGACCGGATGCGGCTGGCCCGGATCGACCTGGCCACCGGCGAGGAGACCGAGGTCGACAGCCACCCGGTCTTCGACCTCGACGGCACACGCCGCTCGGTCGCCCAGGCCGGGTCGCCGCTGATCCGCAGCCGACGGACCGGGAAACTGCTCGGTGCCCGCTACATGGGTGAGAAGCAGGTGATCCGCCCGCTGGACGCGGACTTCGCCGCGGTGTTGAAGGAGGTGGAGGCACTCTCGGACGGCACCCCCGGCCACCTGTCCTCGGACGACAGCGGACAGCGGTGGGTCGTCTCGTTCACGCACGACCGCGATCCGGGTGCGACCTGGTTCTACGACCACGCCACCGGGGAGTCGCGGCTGCTGTTCCGTCCCTACCCCCGCCTGGACCCGGAGTCGCTGGCCCCGATGCGGCCGGTCACGATCCCCGCCCGGGACGGGCTGGAGCTGCCCTCCTACCTGACGCTCCCCGTCGGTGTCGAGCCGACGGGGCTGCCGCTGGTCCTGCTGGTGCACGGCGGACCGTGGTTCCGCGACGCGTGGGGTTTCGACCCGGCCGTGCAACTGCTGGCCAACCGGGGGTACGCGGTGCTGCAGGTCAACTTCCGGGGATCCACCGGCTACGGCAGGGCCCACATGAAGGCCGCCATCGGTGAGTTCTCGGGGAAGATGCACGACGACCTCGTCGACGCCGCCGACTGGGCGGTGGCCCGGGGCTACGCCGACCCCGACCGGGTCGGGATCTTCGGGGGCTCCTACGGCGGCTACTCGGCGCTCGTGGGGGTCACCTTCACGCCGGACCGGTTCGCCGCGGCCGTGGACGTCGTCGGTATCTCCAACCTGGCGAACTTCATGCGCACCGTACCCGAGTTCGCCAGGTCCAGCCTGAAGAACAACTGGTTCCGCTACGTCGGCGACCCCGACGTCCCGGAGCAGGAGGCCGACATGCTGGCCCGCTCGCCGATCTCCCGCGTGGACGACATCACCACCCCGCTGATGGTCGCCCAGGGCGCCAACGACACCCGTGTCGTGCAGGCCGAGTCCGACAACATCGTCGCGGCGCTGCGCGAGCGCGGTGTCGACGTCGAGTACATGCTCAAGGAGGACGAGGGGCACGGCTTCCTCAACCCGGAGAACCAGATCGACCTGTACCGCGCGGCCGAGCGCTTCCTCTCCCGGCACCTCGGCGGGCGCGCCGGCGGCGCCTGATCCCGCGGGGGCGCTACTCGCCGATCGGCCCCGGACCCGGGCCGCGACCACATCCGGTCAGCGGCCCGACACCGGGTTCGGGGCTTCGCCGCGTCGTCGCGGCATCGCCGGGTTCAGGACGCCGCCCCACGGCGCCCCCGGGCTGCCTCGTCCGGGAGGTCCAGGCCCCCGGCGAAGGGCATCGTCCGCCACTGGTCGACGGCCGGTGTCAGGTAGTCCACCAACACGGGCAGTTGTGGTGCGAGCGTGAGGGTGGTGACGGCCCGCAGCATCCCCACGGCGTTCACGAAGGCCAGGACGTCCTTGTCCAACGCCCTCATACCATTGCGCCGTGCGCCGCGATCGTAGGCGGATTCGAGCTCTGGTCCGAGAGCGGCCAGGTCCCACTCGACAGGGCCCAACGTGACCAGCTCGAAGTCGGAGTAGAGGTCCCCGGCCACCCCGGAGAAGATGTTCGCGGGCGGGGAGTCGCCGTGGACGGGCTGGAGGTCGATGCCCGGGAACGCCTGCTCGAACGCCGTTCGTGAGCGTACGAGGGGTTCGAGGACCGCCCACTCGCGGCGTGCGCGATCCAGGTCGGTCGGATCGATGAGGTCGGGGCGTTCTCCGAGCAGGGCGAGGTCAGCGGCGAGGGACTGCGGCTCGGCCGCGGACAGGAACGACAGCCGGCCCGGGTAGCCGCGCATCGCGGCGTGCAGGTCGGCGACGATCTCGGCGTTCGCCGCGTAGTCGGGCTCCTTGCCCCGGTCCTCCTCGACGAACTCCCAGAACGTCATCGAGTGCCCGTCGCGCTGGACGGGTTCCCGTGGCACGAGAGGGCTGGGAGGGATCACGGGGGTTCCCCGGTCCGCCAGCCACCGTGCCACGTCCAGTTCCGCGCGCTGGCGGTGGGCGACGGAGTCGAGGCCCGACGCGTGCGGCAGGACGACGGGAATCCGGGCCACGACCGGGGAGGGGGCGAGGTGGACGACGACGGAGAACAGGTCGTGGAGCACCGTCGCGTCGGTCACGGTGAGTCCGAGGTCGCGGCCCGCCCCGACAGCCGCGTCGACGGCGGCGGAAGCGCGGCGGGCGGTCTGTTGGGGAGTCATGAAATCGTTCACGGCTCGATCATTCCAGCTTCCGGGGCGGGGACGGCCGTCGTCACGCGGTGCGCAGGTGCGGTCCAGGGACTCCGCCTGCTGGTCGTGGGCGGGTGCCGGTGGCTCATGGGCACTCGAACATCGCCCGCACGGTCAGGGGTCCTCCGCCCGCACCCTCCCAGTCCCACCGGACCCCGCCAGGCGAATTGGCGGGGCCCGGTCCCATGTTCTCCTCGGTCAGGCTGTTCCGTGCGGCGACCGGGGGTTCTAGGGCGTGTTCCGTGGATGCTTTCGGTTGATTCGGCGCTTGCGCCGATCGCCGCGAGCGGCCTCCAGGCAATCTCTCGCAAGACGAGTAGCGCAGGTCAGCCCGGGTCTGGCTGTCCAAGCGTGGTCGGCGCAGCGAGAGGCAGCCTGGCGGTTGCGAGCCCGGAATGATCCGCGGAACACGGCCTAGGACCCCTCGGTGTCCGCACCGAAACCGTGCCGGGCCAGGACCGATCCCCGGTCGAGCCGGACCACGAACTGCGCCGCGACCCACAGGCCCGACCACAGGGCTCCCGCCATCAGCAGCGTCTCCACCGCCTTGGGCACCAACCCCATCGTGTACTCCATGCCCCACGGGTCCACACCCGCGACCAGTGCGCCCGCCACCGCCAGTGGAGTACACGCTCCCACCACGGCCGCGAGCGCCACCAGGCCCCAGGCGAACCTGCGCACCGTGAACCAGCGCCCGGTTGCGTCGTCACGGGCCCACATCCGGTAGCGGTAGGGGACACGCGCGCCGAACAGCCGGTACCCGGCCCACACCCACAGCGGCGGCCTCTCTCCCACACGGGTGCGCACACCCGCCAGGGCGAGCCCCCGCAGTTCGGCGGGGTCCACCTCGACCGCGCCGGGCCTGCGCAGTTCCAGTGCGGTGGCCACGATCTCCTCGCCGCGGCTCTCGCGGTAGTGGCGCGGGTACCAGCGCAGCGCCCGCCTCAACTGCTGTTCGTAAGCGTCCATCGGTCACATTCCTCCCGGCTGGGGACGGAGGCCCGGGTTGAGCAGGCGGTGAGCGATCTCGGCGAGCCTGGCCATGCGCTCGGTCTCGGCGACCAGGGTCGCATGCCCCTCACCGGTGAGCCTGTAGTAGCGGCGGTTGCGCCCGTTGACCACCTCCTCGCCCGAGGCCTCGACCAACCCCTGGCCGGCCAGGCGGTCCAGGGCCCCGTACAGGGTGCCCGCACCGAGGCTGACCCTGTTCTCCGACAGTCCGCGCACCGAGGTGATGATGCCGTATCCGTGCAACGGCCCCTCGGCCAACGCCAGCAGGACGAGATAGCTCTGCTCTCTCAACTTCATACACGGATATATATCACTAGACGACATATCCAGTCCAGGGCCATATCTTGGTGGGCGCCGTCCATCTCTCGACGCGAGCCCCCGCCAACAGGACGAACGAGGTCGACAACACCTGGCACCCAAGCTGGCCCTGCCCGCTCACACCCCCGGAATCCCGATTGTCGGAAGTGGGAAACCGAGGAGTGGGACAGTTTCGGAATTCCTCGGACAGCGGGCCCGCGGCCGTGGCACCCTGCGCAGTGCCATACCGGAAACAACCGCAAGGACCTGCGTGAACAACGAATCCGAGAACGACCCCCTGGCGGAGGCCGCGCGCACCGAGAGCGCGAGTGCGCACACCAATGACAGCGACCTCGCCCCCGAGGACGCTGTTCGGCGGCGGTGGCCGTACCGGGACCTCCCCCCGTGGATCGGGCCCAGCGAGGGCTGACCGGCCCGCGGTGGATCCTTCCACCGCGCAGCCCGGTCCGGGCACGGAAAGGGCCCCGGGCAACGACCACTGGAACTCGGTCTCGTTGCCCGGGGCCCGTCGTCGTCTGCGGGCCCTCTCCCGTCCGGCCGGGAAACTCACGCCGCCCCGGCTGGCGCCGCCCGGCCGTTCCCCGCGTCGCGCAGGCTCGGCCCGTCGAGGTCGGCGCCGGCCTCCGTCAGGGTTTGGAAAGCGGCCCGACCACTGGTCAGTGGAAGAACCCGGCGACGCCCCGTCCGACCGCGACAGCGGACCTGCACCAGTCCATGCACGACTCGGCTGCCTCAAGGACAGAGGAATCCAGGGCGGCCCTGCGCTCGCCGGTGACGGCCTCCCACTGTTCGAGGGCCTTCTGGCACTCGGCGAGGCTCCACTCGCCGTAGCACGGCAAAAAGTCGGGTGCCGGAACCGGTGAGGGCGCCCGGCCGTAGCCGAACTCCGCGACGCCGACAGCGGTCACGCCCAACTCGGACAGTCCCTCGTCCACCGTCTCCAGCCATCCGGCCCTCATCGGGGAGAAGTCGCCGTTGTGCAGGGCACGGCCGTGGAACTCGCAGATCCACTTGTAGGCGTAGCCGTACACGGCTCCGTGCCGCTCGTCGAAGGGGCCACCCTCGATGACCGCGCGGATCGCGTCGCGGATGGAGGGACCGTCGGTGTGGTCGAACTGGGAGTCGAAGTGCGCCAGGTGCTGTTTGAACCGGCCGCCGATCATCCGGCGCAGCTTGTCGTCCTTCGACCCGATGGAGCTGTGCAGTGTGTCGAGGTCGACCACATATGTCATCAGGGCGTAACTCATGGCGAAAACGCTATCGGCGGCCGACGACATCGGAGGGTCGCCGCCGACCGAGTTGTGCCCGCCGCCGCGCCCTGGCCGTGCCGTCGGTTTTGACGGGGTGAAGGCCTCCCCACCCGCCACGGCCGGACCACCGGGCAAGGTCCCCGACGCCGGACGCCACCCCTTCGCCACCGGGCACCTCGACCTGGGAGGGTACCTACCGGAGATTGCCCCGCTCATCGCCGGTTTCCTCGACCGCACCCGGGGCGCTGGTGCGAGGACCACCGGCAGGAGGGATACGGCAGCGGTTCCTCGATGGCCCCGGCCGGATGCGGTCACGGGCCCCGGCGCAAACGGGACCGAGGTACTTTCCTTCGTCCACGCGGGGACGTATCCCTGGGGTTCATGAGCAACGGCAGAAAGATCTCCTGGGACGGGTTCCACAACACGCGGGACCTCGGCGGGCTCCCCACCCGCCACGGCCGGACCACCAGGACCGGCGCCTTCATCCGCTCCGCCGACCTGCGCTTCGTCACCGCCCAGGGTTGGGACCCCGCCTACGCGGCCGGGGTGCGCACCGTCCTGGACCTGCGCAACGAGGACGAGATCAGGCCCGCCCCCGGGAGGGGCCTGGCCGGTCCTGGGGGATCGGCTGTGCTCCCCGCCACCGTGGCCGGGGTGTCCCCACCACCGGGGACGGCCCGCCTGGAAGTGCCCCTGGACGGTGTCGAGGACGTGGAGTTCTGGGAGCAGGTCGCCCGCCGCGGGCTGGACGGAACCCCCCTGTACTTCCAGCCCTTCCTCGAACGCAAGGCCGAGCGGTGCGCCGCCGTGTTCACCGCTCTGGCCCAGGCCGGGCCCGGTGGGATCCTGTTCCACTGCGGGGCGGGACGGGACCGTACCGGGCTGATCTCCCTGCTGCTCCTGGCCCTGGCCGGGGTCGAGGAGGACGCGATCGCCGAGGACTACGCGCTCTCGACCGTCGAACTCGCCCCCCTCTTCGCCGTGATGGGAGAGCAGGACCAGGGGCCGATGATCGCCTCGTTGATGGCCGGGCACGGGTTGACCCCGCACGAAAGCGTGCTCGGCGTCCTGCGGGAGTTGGACGCGCGGACCTGCCTCCTGGACGCGGGGGTCGGGGCGGACGACCTCGAACGGGTCCGGGCCCGGCTCCTGAGCTGACCGAACGCGCGGGGCCGTACACGACGGGGCCGTCGAAGGGCTGGTGGGTGGCGGCATGGGCGGTGCGGTACTCGTTCAGGAGGCGGGCGCCCGCCTCGGTGCACAGTGCGGCGGCGGTGTGGGTGGAGGGCGACCAGGGCGTGTGCTCACCCCTCCGGGTGAGACGGAACCCTCCGACACACCACGCTCCGGACAGGCGCTGGAAAACCCGTAGCTCTCCACGCGGTTCCCCCCGTAACGTGCTGCTCGCCGGGCCGGATCGAGATCCCGGAGGGGACTGTCACAGCTCTTCCGGATCCGGACGAGAAACACGAAGAGCCCGCAGCGCCGACGACAGGATTTCTGTCGCTCGCGGGCCGGGAGTTTCTCGAGAGCGGCCACGAAAGAAGCACCCGCAGCCGACCGGGAGGAAAGATGTCAAGCGCCCAGGTCCGGGGCACGAGCGCCCGTAACCTCGACGGCGAGGAGCAGGCGTGACCGCGGATACGAGCCGGCTGCCGCCCCCGGCGACGCGGTGGGTGACTCCCGCCCTGGTCCGATACTCCTTCTCCGTGGCACCGGGCGTGGCCGCCCTGACCACGGTGCTGGCCGTCCTCGCCGGCGCGGCCCCGGTCGGCATCACCATCGGGATCGGCGGGTTGGTGGACGGGCTCACCTCGGCCATCGGCCAGGGGCTGGACACCCCGGCGGCGCGGGAGTGCTACCGCTGGGTCGCCCTCATCGTCATGCTGTTCTTCCTCACTCATATCGCCGAGTCGGCACGGACGGCTCTGGGACGGGCCCTTGGCCGCCGGGTCACCGGCCGGCTGAGCGAGCGCGTGATGATGGCCGCCTCGGAGCCGGCGACCATCGGCCACCTTGAGGATCCGGCCTACCTGCACCGGCTCGGGCGGGCGCGGGGCAACGGGACCATCGACATGCCGCCCGGGGAAGCGGTCTTCGGCTTCTCGACCAAGGCCTCGTTGTGGGTGACCGGCGTCGGCTCCGCGGCTTTGCTCGCCCAGGTCACCTGGGGGCTGGGGCTCATCGTCTTCGCCATCTTCGTTGTGCTCCACCTCCAGCTGGTCCGCAACTACCGGATCGCTGTCATCGAGACCGTGAACCAGACGAAGAAGCTCCGCCGTACGTCCTACTTGCGGGATGTGCCGACCACGCCGGGCGCGGCCCGGGAGGTGCGCCTCTTCGGTCTCACGGCCTTCTTCCGCGACGCCTACCACTCGGAGTGGCGCGCGAACATGACGGAGGTCTGGCGGCGGCGGCGTGAGCATCGCTTGTTCGTCGTCGTGGTCGTCCTCGTCACCGGCGTCACGGTCGCCTCGGTTCTCTACTACCTGGCCTACCGGGCCGCCACCGGAGGCACGACGGTGGGCGACCTGGCGCTCGGTGGCCTTGCCCTCCGGGCTCTTCTCCAGGTGCTCCGGGCTGACGAGGACGACCTGCGCACCAGCTTCGGCTCGAAGGCGGCCGCCGAGGCGTTCGCCTTTCCGGTCGTGGCGTCGCCGGGCGGGCCGGGCACCGCTCCCTGGGCGGCACCGGTCGCGAACGTCTCCTGTGAGGATCTGCGCTTCCGATACGGCGGCGCCGCGGACGAGGTGCTGCACGGCATCGACCTCGAGATTCCCGCGGGTCAGTCGCTCGCCGTCGTCGGTCTCAACGGGGCCGGCAAGACGACGCTGGCCCGGCTCCTCGCCGGCCTGGACGCTCCGAGCGGGGGTTGCGTGCGCGTCGGTGAGATCCCGGTCGAGGACGCCAACCGCCGGAACTGGCAGCGTCAGGTCGTTGCCGTCTTCCAGGACTTCGGCCGCTATGAGCTGACCGTGCGGGACAACATCGCCTTCGGTTCCCTGGCTCATACGGACGACGAGGAGGGTCTGCGGGCCGTGGCACGGCAGGCCGGACTGCTGAAGTTCATCGAGGGACTTCCGAAAGGCTGGGACACGGTGATGTCCAGTGGGTACACGGGCGGGGTCGACGCGTCGGGTGGCGAGTGGCAACGCATCGCCATCGCCCGGGCGCTGTTCGGCCTGCGGCACGGCGCACGGCTCCTGATCATGGACGAGCCGGCCGCGAGCCTTGACGCTCGCGCCGAGGCCCAGCTCTACGACACCTTCCACGAGCTCACCGCAGGGGCCACGACCGTCGCGATCTCCCATCGGTTCGCGACCGTGCGCAAGGCGGAGCGGGTGGTCGTGCTCGATCAGGGCCGGATCGTCGAGGACGGCACGCACGAGGATCTGATCAGCGCGAACGGCCGGTACGCCGAGCTGTTCCGCCTGCAGGCGAAGCGCTTCGAGGAGGCACCGTCGTGATCAGCGCCCTGCGCTTCGTCCTCACGACCGGACCCCGCATCGACCGGTTCCGTTCCCTGATCGTGGTGGCGGTGGCGATTCTCGAACAGGCCACCGGGATCGGCCTCGCAGTGGCGATCGGACTGTTCAGCGAGGTGGCGAGTGGGCACTCGACCAGCGGCCTGGTGGTACTCGCGCTGTGTGCGGCGGTCTTCGTCATGCTCACCCAGGGCACCTTCATCGCCGGCTACTTCACCCGCCTGCGCCTGCAGGAGGAGATCCAGAACGAGGTCGAGCGCCAGTTCGTCGACCTGGTCGGCACGACGCCGACGTTGGAGGTCCACGAGCGTTCGAGCCGCTCCGACAAGGCGGCGGTGGTCCGCGGTGCGCGGGGTGAGATCGGGCCGGGCTTCGACCGGCTGATGTGGCTGGCCGGAGCCGCGCTGGCCCTGATCACCTCGGCCGTCCTGATGGCCTCGGTGGTTCCCGTCCTGGCAGTACTGCCGCTTTTCGCCATCCCCGCGGTGCTGGCCACCCAAGTGGCGGACAAGAAGCGCGGTCGGGCCGTGGAGCGTGCCACGCCCCGGACCCGGCTGGCCGGTCATCTGTTCACGCTCGCCACGACGGCCGCACCCGGCCGCGAGACCCGCCTCTTCGGGCTGGCGGGCGAGCTGCGTCGCAGGCACCGCGAGGAGTGGGACTCCGCAGGCCAGGACATCGCCCGGACCGATCAACTGACCCGGGTACCGGTCGCGCTGGCCTGGCTGCTCTTCGTGCTGGCGTACGCGACCGCCGTCGTGCTGATGGTGCGGGCCGGCCTGGCCGGTGATGCCTCGCTCGGCCTCATCGTCGCAGCCGTCGCCGTCAGCAGCCAGATCACCGGCCAGGTGCAGAGCCTGCTGAACTTGTCCTTCTGGACGCTGGAGTCGCTTCGGGCAACCCGGGCGTTCCTGGACGTGGTGGAGGACGGCACCGCGGAGCGGACGGCCGTCGTGCCGGCCACGCCGGTGGCAGTGCCCGCCCGGCTGGACGGCAGTATCAAGGTGGAAGGTCTCGGCTTCCAGTACTGGAATCGCGATCAGCCCGCTCTGAGCGACATCGACATCGAGCTCCCGGCCGGCGCCGTGGTGGCCCTGGTCGGCGAGAACGGCGCGGGGAAGTCGACGTTCGTCAAGATGCTCAGCGGTCTCTACCGGCCCGACAAGGGGCGCATCCTGGTGGACGGAACCGATCTCGCGCAGTTCGCCCCGGAGGCGTGGCGCGCCCGGATCACGGCGGCCTTCCAGGACCCGGTACACATCGAGATGTCCCTGCAGGACACGATCGGGCTGGGCCGGCTCAAGCATCGCGACGACCCGGAGCGGATCCTCAAGGCGCTGCGCACGGCCGGCGGCGACAAGCTCCTCGCTTCGCTGCCAGAGGGCCTGCACACCCGGCTCGGGCGGAAATCGTGGGACGGCAAGGGACTGTCCGGCGGCCAGTGGCAGACGGTCGCCAACGCCCGGGCGGCCATGCGGCAGGCGCCGCTGCTGCGGATCCTGGACGAGCCCACCGCCAGCCTCGACGCACGGGCCGAGGAGTGGCTGTTCCAGCAGTACGCCGACCTGAGCCGCCAGGAGGGCGGCGTGACCGTCCTCGTCACGCACCGCTTCACGACCGCCCGGGCGGCTGATCTCATCGTGGTTCTGGACGGCGGCCGTCTCGTCGAAACCGGCACCCACGACACGCTGAGCCAGGCCGACGGGCTCTACGCCGAGCTGTTCCGCCTCCAGGCCCGGTACTTCGTCTGACCGGATGCGCTGGACCTGTGGTGACAAAGGAGGCGGCTGTCCATGTTGCCCGGGCAATGGCAGCCGGCTGCCGAGGGAAACGGTGAGCAGGAGGGCCCGGACGCCTCTGCTGATGCGTCCGGCCGCTGGCCTCCCCGCTGTGCAGCGCATTGCCGTCTTCGCCGAGTTCGACAGTCTCCGCCTGTCCCGGGCAGCGAAAGCCAGGGGCAGACGGAGCCGTGTCCCCGCGAAGGGCCCCGTGGGGACACGGCTCCGGGGTCAGGGAGCTCAGGCCTGGGGGCGCACGCCCGCAACGCCGTCGTCGATGACGAACCGGGCCCGGTCGGTGACGGGCGCGCCCGGCTCGGACACGTAGTCGACGGTCCGGTAGTCGACCGTCCACTCGGTGGGGGTCACGACGTTGCGGACGTAGCCGCGCCTGCGGTTGATGAACTTGATGTGCGGGTTCTCCCGCAGCTGCACCGCGTCGCCCGGGTTCTGCTCGGCCCCGTCGCCGCCGCTGGTGAACGAGGTGCCCACCAGCTCCGTGGCGACCGTCGCCGACCCCGGGTCGTCGAAGTCCGCCTTCACGTCGCACACGTAATTGGCGTGCACGTCGCCGGTGAGCACCACCGGGTTGCGCACCCGGGCGAGCGCGTCCCGAACGGTGTCCCGCTCGACCTGGTAGTTGTCCCAGGCATCGTCGCTGAACCTGGTGGCCGCACCGTCCTCGAAGTCGCGTTGGGAGAAGAACACCTGCTGCGCCAGCACGTTCCAGCGCGCCCGTGAGGAGGAGAGCCCGTCGAGCAGCCACCGCTTCTGCTCCGCGCCCAGGAGGGTGCGCGAGGGGTCGCCCCGCTCGGAGTCCTCCACCTGCACGTCCCGGTACTGGCGGGTGTCGAGCAGGTGCATGTCCACGAGGTTGCCGAAGGCCAGCCGCCGGTACAGGTGCATGTCCGGTCCGGCGGGGAGCTGGGAACGGCGCAGCGGCATGTGCTCGTAGTAGGCCTTGAGCGCGTCGGCCCGGCGCTGGAGGAACTCCTCCGAGGGCTCGCCCTCGTACGGGGTTTCGTCGGCCCAGTTGTTCTCCAGCTCGTGGTCGTCGAAGACCACCGCCCACGGGAACGCGGCGTGGGCCGCCTGGAGACCCTCGTCGGTCTTGTACTGGGCGTGCCGGACGCGGTACTCGGCCAGGGACTGGACCTCGCGGGCGGGAACGTGGGGGCGGCCGACGCTGCCCGCCTCCCCGGTCTCGTAGATGTAGTCGCCCAGGAACGCGACCAGGTCCAGGTCCTCCTGCGCCAGGTGCGCCTGGGCGGTGTAGTGGCCGTTGGTGTAGCTCTGGCAGCTGGCGAAGGCGAACGCGAACCGGTCCACCCGCGCCCCGGGCGCGGGGGTGGTCTTCGTCCGGCCGACGGGGCTGATCTCGGTGCCGTGCCGGAACCTGTAGTAGTAGGGGGTCGCGGGCCGCAGACCCTGGACCTCCACGTGCACGGCGTGGGCTCCGCGGGGGCCGGTCTCGACGATGCCGGAGCTGGTGATCCGCCCGAAGTCCTCGTCCCTGGAGACCTGCCACTCGACCTCCACGCGACGGTCGGGCATACCGCCGAGGCCGTTCTCGGCCAGGGGGTCGGGGGCCAGCCGGGTCCACAGAACGACGCCGTTGTGGCGGGGTTCTCCGGAGGCGACGCCGAGAGTGAAGGGGTCCACCACCCGCCCCGGTCGGGCGGCGGTGTCGGCGCGGGCGGCGGGCGCCCAGGACGAGGTGAGGGCGACGGCCCCCAGAGTGGCCGCGCCACCCACCAGGAGCTGGCGGCGGGTGGTGCGCGCGGCTTCGCCGGCGAGGGAGGCGGCGGGCGCGGTGAGCGCCTGAGCCTTGGGCGGGGACACCGGGGTGACGAGGACGGGGGATGGGGCGGGGGCGGTGGTGCGGGGGATTCCCGGCATGCGCGGTCTCCTGGGGTTCGTGGAGCGCTCGCCCCCGGCCGGGGGCGAGCGGGGACCGTGCTCTATCCGGCCACGGAAAGCGGAACCTGCCAACCACCGCACGGTGAACGTTGAGCCCACATGGGTGACCGGAAGGTGACGCACAGCTCCGAGATCTACGTGCCCGGGGCGAACACCGCTGCCACGGCCCGGATCCCCCGGCTTGCGTATGGTTCGCGTCATCGAACTGTAAAGCAGACGCTTTTCCGAGAGCAATTCCCGCATTTCCCACGCAAAAAGCCAAAAACCCCAAAGTGCAATTTCGTGCACTTCTCCGTCCCGTTGCGCCTGACCCGGTTCTACCGCGCGGTGCTTCCCGCGCCTCCGCCCCACGCGCCCGGCAGCTCGGCACGCGACGACACCACCGGCCGAGAGGCGGGGCCGCACCACGCCGGAACGGGGCAGAACGGAAAACAGGTTGCGCGGAATCCGTGACGGGGCCAGGATCGGACCGTCAACCGAAAGTCGCAGAGAGGAAAAACGGTATGCGCCGGTCCTACGGAGTTTTCGAGCCCATCATCCGGACACGAATTCCCGAGGACATTTCCGCTCTTGTCATCCATTCCAGCCACACTGAACATCGGTATCGTCGCGCATGTCGACGCCGGTAAGACCAGCCTCACCGAGCGCCTGCTCTTCGACGCGGGCGCCGTCGGCCGACTCGGCAGCGTCGACGCCGGGGACACCCGCACCGACTGCGGGCGCATCGAACGCGAGCGCGGCATCACCGTGCGCACGGCGGTCGCGTCCTTGCGGGCCGGACCCGTCCAGGTCAACCTCATCGACACCCCCGGCCACACCGACTTCGTGGCCGAGGTCGAACGCGCCCTGTCCGTGCTCGACGGCGCGGTCCTGGTCCTGTCGGCGGTCGAGGGCGTCCAGGCCCACACCCGCGTCCTGATGCGCGTCCTGCGCGAGGCGGGGCTGCCCGTGGCGCTGTTCGTCAACAAGACCGACCGTCGGGGCGCGCGCCCCGACGGGGTGCTCGCGGACGTCCGGCGGCTGCTCTCCCCGGACGCGGTCGCGCTCAACCGGGTCTGCGGCGCGGGCACGCCCGGCGCGCGCACCCTGCCCCTGGACCGGGACGACCCGGCCGTCGCCACGGGGATCGCCGAGGCACTGGCGGCACACGACGAAGCGCTGCTGGCACGCCTGGTCGACGGCCTTCCGGCACCGACCGGGGCCGAACTGGACGGGCTGCTGGCGGCACGGGTGTCGGAAGGGCTGGTGTACCCCGTGCTGTTCGGCTCGGCCATCACCGGTGAGGGCGCACCCGAACTGGTGCGCGCACTCACCGCCCTGTTCCCCCTCAACACCCCGGGGCCGGCAGACACCGACCAGGAGCCTCGGGGCACGGTGTTCGCGATCGAGCGCTCGGCCTCCGGTGAGAAGACCGGGTACGTGCGGCTGCGGTCCGGCCGCCTCGCCGACCGCGACCACGTCGTACTCCACCGCGACTCCTGCGGTGAATCCGACGACCGTGCCACCGCCCACCGGGGCCGCCTCACCCGGCTGGAGGTGGTGGGCGCCGAGTCCGACCGGGGGCGCGTCCTGACGGCGGGCCACATCGGCCGCGTCCGGGGGCTGCCCGGCCTGCGCGTGGGCGACCGGTTCGGACCGCCCCCGGCCGGAGGTCCCGGTCCGCGTTTCGCCCGCCCCTCCCTGGAGGCGCTCGCTCGACCGCAGGACGGTCGCGACGGGCCCCGCCTGCACACCGCCCTGGTGGCGCTCGCCGAGCAGGACCCTCTGATCAGCGTGCGCACCGTACCGGGGGAGGGGGTCTCGGTCCTGCTGTACGGGGAGGTGCAGAAGGAGGTCGTGGCCGCGACCCTGGCCGACGACTTCGGTGTGCGGGCGGTGTTCGACCGCAGCACCATCGTGCACGTCGAGCGCCCGAACGGTGTCGGCGAGGCGGTCGAAACAGTCGGCTCCCAGCCCCCGGACGGGTTCGCCGCCACGGTGGGCCTGCGGGTGGAGCCGGGGGAGGAGGGCAGCGGCGTGACCTTCCGCCGGGAGGTGGAGCTGGGCGCCCTACTGCCGTCGTTCGACCGCGCCGTGGCGGAGACCGTCCACGAGACCCTGGCCCAGGGCCTGTACGGGT
This sequence comes from Nocardiopsis sp. NPDC058631, assembly GCF_042716955.1. Classification (NCBI taxonomy): domain Bacteria; kingdom Bacillati; phylum Actinomycetota; class Actinomycetes; order Streptosporangiales; family Nocardiopsidaceae; genus Nocardiopsis; species Nocardiopsis sp. NPDC058631. The sequence goes on from NZ_JBHXQY010000004.1 coordinate 93,686, forward strand.
GGCAGGTCACCGACTGCGTGGTGACCCTGGTCCGCAGCGGGTTCGTGGCTCCGGTCAGCACGGCGCGGGACTTTCGCTGTCTGACCCCGATGGTGCTCATGCGGGCGCTGCACCGTGCGGGCACCCGGGTGATGGAGCCCGTGCACGCTTTCGAACTGGAGGTCCCCGCCGACGCGTTGAGCGCGGTCCTGGCTGCCCTGGGAGCTGCGGGCGGCCACGTGCACGCGTCCCGGCCGGGACGCGACGTGTGGTCGCTGACGGGGGAGCTGCCCGCGCGCGCGGTCCACGGGTTCCGGTCGGCGCTGCCCGGCCTGACGCGGGGCGAGGGCCTCCTGGTGAGCCGCCATGCCCGGGTGCGGCCCGTGGCCGGCAGGCCTCCGCGCCGGGCCCGTACCGACGGCAACCCTCTGAACAGGCAGGAGTACCTGATCCACCTGGGGCGGTCCGGTCCGGGAGGTCGGACCCCGCCGGGTCGGTAGCACCGCCCCCTGAGCCAGGACACGGTCGGGGACCTGTCCGGGTGGACCTCGTGGCGCGACGGCAGGACCCCGCCAACCGGCGGCGCGTCCTGGTGTCGCCGTCCGAGACGTACCAGGAACTCGTGTGCGCGTTCGCGAGCCGAGGCGCACAGCCCCTGCCGGGGGCGTTCGCGCGGCTCTGGCCCGCCGCGCGGGAGGGGCACGCCGCCGTGCCCCGTGTCCTGTGCTCCCCTCCACCGGATCCGGCGGAGGGGAGCACGGAGCAACGTGCGGAGGACGCACAAGCACTGGCCCGTACCGGCACCGAGCGCCTATCCTGGGGCCATGCGCAAGCGACATTAAGTCCCAGACAGGTCTTCGGTCCGAGCACGCGGACCACCGGGCGACCACGTCCCCGGTGTCCTCTTCCGCTCGACCGAAAGACTTCCATGAGCACCCTGCCAACACGCGCCCACGGCGCGCGCCCGTCCCGCCTGACCCGGCCCCTGTACGCCTACGCGGTGTTCGAGGAGTTCGTCCTCCTCTACCCGCTGTACGCGATCCTCTTCGACCAGACCGGGCTGACGGTCGCCCAGATCAGCTCACTGTTCGTGATCTGGTCCCTGACCTCCATGGTCGCGTCCGTACCCGCCGGGGCCTGGGCCGACGTGGTGCCCCGCCGCTACCTGCTGGCCGCCGCACCGCTGTTCGCCGCCGCGGGCTTCTCCCTGTGGCTGCTCCTTCCCGGATACTGGGCGTTCGCGCTCGGCTTCGTCCTGTGGGGCGCCGGCGGCGCCCTGTCCTCCGGGGCCTTCGAGGCCCTGGTCTACACCGAACTCGGCCACCGGGGCGCGACCGACCGCTACGCCCGGGTCATGGGCGTGGCCCGCGCCCTGGGGGTCGCCGCCGTCGGCGCCTCCACGCTGCTGGCGATCCCCGTCATGGCCCACGGCGGCTACGCGGCGGTCGGGGCGGCGAGCGTGGCGGCGTGCGTGCTGTGCGCCCTGGCCGCACTGGCTCTGCCCGAACACCGGGGCGCCCCCGGCGGCGACGAACCCGGCGACGAGCCCGTCGGCTACCTCGCCACCCTGCGCGAGGGATTGTCCGAGGCGCGCGCGAGCCGCAGGGTGCGCGGCGCGATCGTGCTCGTCGTCGTGGTCACCGCGTTCTGGGGGATGTTGGAGGAGTACGTCCCCCTGCTCGCGGACGAGGCCGGGGTCCCCACCGCCACCATCCCCTTCGTGGTGCTGGTGGTGTGGATCTTCATCACCCTCGGCGGTCTGCTCGCCGGGCCCGCCTCCCGGCTTCCGGTACGCGTCTTCGCCGCCCTGCTGGGCCTGGCGGCGTTCGCCGTCGCGGCCGGTGCCCTGCTCGACGGCCTGCCCGGCTGGGTGCTGATCGGAGCCGGCTTCGGCGTCTGCCAGAGCGCGAGCGTGGTCGCCGACGCCCGGCTCCAGGAACGCATCAGCGGCCGCAGCCGCGCCACGGTCACCTCGCTGGCCGGGCTCGGCACCGACGCGTTCACCGGCATCTCCTACCTGCTGTACGCGGCGGTCTTCGCCCTGACGGGCCATGCCCTCGCCTTCGTCCTCTTCGCCGCCCCCTACCTGGTGGTCGCCCTCGTCCTGGGTCAAAGCCGGGGCAGGAGCGTGCCGCCCACCGGCCCAGAGAACACGGACCGGCGCACCTCGAAGACCCGACCCGCGGGCCACCTCCCCGATCAGGAGGGGACCCGGTGAGAGGGGTGGCGGACAAGGCCGAACCCAGCGGGGCCCCGGTGCGTCTCCTCCTGTAGCCGGGCGCTCCGCGGCCCGGCCCGTGGCGGGCGGAGCCGCCCCCCACGGCGCCCCGTGCCCGAGGACGGCGGGCACGGCGCACGGCGGGCCGCAGGTGCCGAGGGGCCACCTGCGGCCCGCTCCGGCCGAAGCAGGGCGGGCCCCGTCCCGGCGACCGCGACCCGGGGCGGCCTCCGGGCCCGGACCGGCGCGAACGCCCGCCTCGTCGGCACCGTCGGCAGGCCGCACGCGCCTCCTCCGGACCCTCCCGGTGAAACGGCGCCTTGCGCCGATGAATAGCATCGGTTCTTGTGGCACACGAGACGACGAACACCGCCAACAGTGACGCCCCGGACACCGCCTCCGTGCGCGGGATCGACGTGAGTTACACCGATCGCGGAGCCGGATACCCGATCCTCTTCATCCACGGCCACCCCTTCGACCGCACGATGTGGGAGCCGCAGGTCAGAGCTTTCGCCGGGCGCGGGTACAGGGTGATCGTCCCGGACCTGCGCGGCTACGGCCGCAGCAGTGTCGTCCCCGGGACCACCTCCCTGGGCGTGTTCGCCCGCGACCTGGCCGCCCTCCTGGACCACCTGGGCCTGGATGTGGTGGGCGTGGTGGGGCTGTCGATGGGGGGGCAGGTCGCCCTGGAGCTGTACCGGCTCTTCCCGGACCGGGTCGACTCACTGACCCTGGCCGCCACCAACCCGCGCGCCGAGACCGACGAGGGCCGGGCGTGCCGCGTCGCGATGGCGGAGCGGCTGCGCAAGGAGGGGATGCGGGGGTACACCGACGAGATGCTGGTCGGCATGATGACCGCCGACAACGTGCGCGACCTGCCCGACGTGGCCGACCACGTGCGCGCCATGATGTACGCCGCCCCGCCCGAGGGGGCTGCGGCCGCGCAGCGCGGACGCGCGCAGCGCCCCGACTACGTCCCCCTGCTCCGGCGCGTCTCGGCGCCGACCCTGCTCGTGGGGGGCCGCCAGGACGGGTTCACCCCGCCGGACTTCACCGAGTCCATGCACGTGCTGGTCCCCGACTCCGTGGTGGAGATCATCGAGGGCGCCGGGCACCTGCCCAACCTGGAACGTCCCGACCGCTTCAACGAGGTGCTGCGCAGGTTCCTGGACCGCTGCCGCACCCGCGTCTGAGCGGTGCCCGGGAGGAGGGGCCGAGGGCTCCGCCTCCCGGAAAGGGCGCAGGGAGGACGACGCTGCGCCGGGAGTGTTCACGTCGCGGACGGGGCTCAGCCGGCCAGAAAGGGGTAGTCGGTGTAGCCGGTGGCGCCTCCCACGTACATCAGGAACGCGTCGCGCACGGCGTTGACCGGCGCCCCCGTGCGGATGCGTTCGGTCAGGTCGGGGTTGGCCAGGAAGGGCCGTCCCAGGGAGACCAGGTCGGCTCCGGCCTCCAGCATCCGCTCGCCGAGGGCCCGCCCGCCGTCGGCGGGGATGCGGTCGGCGGGAAGGACCGGGTTGCCGATGAGGGTGCGCGACCAGCGGTCGCGGATCTCCTTCCAGATCCGGCTGTCGGGGTCGGCGAAGGCCACGTGCAGGTAGGCCGGGCCAAGTGCGTCCAGGCGCCCGGTCAGCTCGGGGTACAGGGAGGCGACGTCGTCGGCGGTCTCGGTGATGCCGTTGGTGGCGCGGCCGGGGGAGACGCGCACCCCGACCCGGTCCGGGCCGATCTCGGCGACGACGGCCCCGACGACCTCCAGGACGAAGCGCATACGCCCCTGGGGGGTGCGTCCGTAGGCGTCCTGGCGCACGTTGGTGTTGGGTGCCAGGAACTGGTGGAGGAGGTAGCCGTTGGCGGCGTGGACCTCCACGCCGAGGAACCCGGCGTCCACGGCGCGGCGGGCGGTGGCGGCGAAGTCCGCGACGGTGCGGTCGATCTCGTCCTGGTCCATCTCACGGGGGGTCACGGCCGGCCGGCGCCCGCCGGAGGTGTGGATGGAGTCGGGCAGGGCCACGGGTGAGGGCGCCACCGGCGTCAGCCCGCTGGTGTCGGGGTGGCCGACGCGGCCTCCGTGCTGGATCTGGAGGAACATGCGGCCGCCCGCCTCCTCCACGCGGCGGGTGACCGTGCGCCAGCCCTCGACGTGCTCGGGGCGGTACAGGGCGGCGATGTTCGGATAGGTCTGGCCGACGGCGCTCGGGGTGGAGGCCTCGGCGATGATGAGGCCGGCCGAGGCGCGCTGGGCGTAGTACTCCGCCATCAGCGCGCCCGCGGTCCCCGACGGCTCCGCCCGGTTGCGGGTCATCGGGGCGATCACGAGGCGGTTGGGCAGGTCGATGCCGGCAAGGCGTGCGGGCGCGAGCAGCGGCGAGGTTCCGAATGCGGTGTCCATGGGGATACCGTAGAAGTTGACACCAATGTCAACTTCAAGTGCGGAGAGTGTGAGGTAGCCCATGCGGATCGGTGAGCTGGCCCGGCGCAGCGGGGTGAGCACGAGATCCCTGCGCTACTACGAGCAGCAGGGCCTGTTGTCGTCGGAGCGCACGCCCGGCGGCCAGCGGGAGTACGGCGAGACCGCGCAGGACCGGGTGGTGCGCATCCAGGAGCTGTACGCGGCGGGGTTGTGCAGTGCCAAGATCGCGACACTGCTGCCGTGCATGCGCGACGCCGACGGCGGCCCGGCCGAACCCGGCAGCTCCCTGGTGGTGGACCTGATGGTGGAGCGCGACCGCATCGACCGGATGATCGGGGACCTGCAACGCTCACGCGGGCTGCTCGACGACGTCATCAAGGCCGCCTCCGCCGAACCGGTGGCGACGTAGGGCGGGCCCCGTGCGTGGCCCCGGACCGGCGCTCCCGGCCGGACCGGCGGCCCCGGGCCGAAAAGAGCCCGGCCGCGGCCCGGGGGCCGCGGCCGGCTCGAAAGGGCGTCAGTCCGCCCGTTCGACGGGCAGCCACAGCTCCCCCTCGGCATCCGCGGGGTCCTGCCCGTACTCCACCCGCAGGATCTCCGGCCCCTCCGCGATCCGGTAGGACGGGTGGGACGGGAACCAGTGCGCGAACGCGTCCGCCCACATCCGCTGCAACGACTCCGGGAAACTTCCCGAGGAGCCCGAGAACGGGAAGACCACCCAGGTCCCGGCGGGCACCTCCAGGACCTCCATTCCCTCCGGCACGGCGGCGGACGTGGCCGCCGCCCGGTAGTAGTCCAGCTCGCTGCCCTCCTGCCTTGAGGGGTCGATGTTCGCGGTCACCGACAGGACCCCGCGCGGCTCCTGGTCGGACAGCCGTCCCATCTCCTCCAGCGCGGCTCGGCCCAGCCCCCTCGTGAACGCGGCGATGGCCGGGTTGGGCCCCTCGTGTACGAGAGGGACCCTGGCCCTGTGCCCCACGAGGCGGAACGCCTCCTTCTCCACGATCCGGTAACGCATGGTGGTGCTCCCTTCGACGGTCAGGCGGAACGTCATCCGCGGTTGGGAGGCGAGGACCGCGCCGCTCCTGCGGGCCTGGCCCGGGCCCACGCCGTGCATGGCGCGGAACGCCCGTGCGAACGCCTCGGCCGACCCGTAACCGTGGCGGACCGCGATGTCGAGCAGGGCGGCGTCGCCGTGGATCACCTCGGCGCCCGCCAGCGTCAGCCTGCGCCGCCGCGCGTACTCCGACAGGGACATCCCCGCCAGCGCCGAGAACAGCCGGCGCAGGTGGTGTTCGGAGGTCAGCGCGTCCCGCGCCATCCCCGCCACGTCCACCGGCGACCCGGGGTCCTCCTCGACCCGTTCCAGGGCCCGGTTCAACCTGTCCAGCACGGCCCCTCCTCCCTCGCGCCTTCTTCTGACACCTCCGACGTTAGGGACGCTGCCCCCTCCCGCGCCCGACACTTCACGCGCCTCTCCTGTCGGGTGGCCGCCGTTCCGTTCCGGGGCAATGCAAGGGAATCCTTCGGCAAGGAGCGTGTCGCCCTCGACGTGGCGTACGTACGGTTAGCACCACTGGCCCCAGGATGGCCCGCAGACCGACCCCGAGAAGGAGGTGGGCGGGGCGGGGGTGACCACGCCCCGCGGATACATGGACATGGGTTTTCTGCGACCTCTGTACGAGAGCGGCGCTCCGGTGGCTTCGGTTCACATGGACACCAGCCGCGACACCACCGACGCCGACAAGAAGATCGAACTGCGCTGGCGGCACCTGCGTGAGGAGCTCGCCGCGCTGGGCACCGACGAGGCCACCCTGGACGTCCTGGAAGAGGCCGTCGGAGAGGGGTCGTCCCGTTCCTACGGCGACCACGGCCAGGCCCTCTTCGCCTCCGAGGGGAGCCTCCTGGGAGCGCACACCCTGAGCGAGGCCCCCGTCCAGGACCGGGCGTCGTACCTTCCCGTCCCGGACGTGCTCCCCCTGGCCGTGGACCGGGGCCGACGCCTGCCCTATGTGCTGGTGGCCCTGGACCGGGTCAACGCCAAGGTCACGGCCTACGCCTCCCACCCCACCGAGGAGCCTGTGCTGGAGGCCGACTCCACCGGCGAGTCCCTGCGCAACATCGACGGCCTGGGCGGACGCGGCGGTCGCGGCCAGCGCAACAACCCCGGTGGCCCGGGCGCCGACTCGCACGCCGCCCAGGAGCTGTGGCGGGAGAACACCGCGAAGGTCGCCGAGTACGTGCGGTCGGCCGCGCGCAAGGTCGGCGCCGAACTGATCATCGTCGGCGGTGACGAGGAGGCCATCGCCTACCTGCGCGACAACCTGGGGCCTCGCCAGCTCACCACCCCGATCCGGGTGGTCCCGGGCGGGCGCGGGGGCACCGACGCCGAGGAGCGGCTGCACAAGGCCGCCGAGGACGCCCTGCGCGAGTTCGTGGTGGAAAGGCACGACGCGTTCCTGGACGACTACCAGCGCAAGCTCGCCCACGACCAGGCGGTGCGCGGGACCGCGCCCATCCTCCCGATGCTGTCGGAGGCCAGGGTGGAGACCCTGCTCTTGGGCGCGGAGCGCGACGGTGAGCCCGAACTGTGGGGGTCGTTCAACGAGCCGCTGCTCGTGGGCAGCGGCCCCAAGGGCCTGGACGACCCGAACGCGGCGTTTCGGGCCCCGGCCAGTGCGCTCATGCTGCGTTCGGCGGTGATGGCGGACGCGGCGTTCACCGAACTCCTCGACCACGGCCGCACCAGTGCCGAGAGCGGGGCCACCCTGCGCTTCCCGAAGCAGTAGGCGGCCTCCGCGCAGAGCCGTCCGCGTCCCTCGGGGGGTGCGGGCGGCTCCGTCGTTGCCGGGGACCCGTACCTGGGAGCACGACCGCCGGTCAGGGGCCGGGGGTGGTCATCCCCAGCAGGGCCAGGAGTTCGGCTTCGGTGACCAGGTCGATGCGCTGGCCGCGCTCGCGGTAGGTCTCGGCCTGGCGGTGCTTGGAGGTCTTGCCGGTGCCGTCGTGGCCGCCGAGGACGAGCACGTCGGTCTTGCGGGTGACGTTCTTGGCGGGACGCGCGCCCGCCTCGGCCACGCGCCGCCACACCTCGGGCTTGTCCATGGAGGCCAGGTCTCCGGAGACGCACACGGTACGCCCGTACAGGGGCCCTGCGGGGTCGGCGTTGGGGGAGGGCTCGGGGAGCGGGGTCTGGGCGACCCGCTGCCACCTGCTGAAACGGTCCTCCCCCGAAGCGGGGAAGGGTGCGGCCGTGGTGCGGGCCGGGGCGGACGGGCCCACCGCCACGGGCAGGGCCTCCTGGACCGGGAGGGCGCGGGCCGCCTCCATCCGTCGCAGGTCCAGACGGGCGGCACGGGCCAGGTCGGCGAGGGAGGACGTGCCGTAGCGGGTCATGGCCGCGATCATGATGCTCGCGGCGGCCTCCGCGTCGGCGTCGGCCCGGTGGTGATGGGTCACCAGGTGGCCGATGTGGGCGCACACGGTGGGCAGCTTGTGGTCTGGCAGGTCCGTCCAGGTGCGCCGAGACAGCGCCAGGGTGCACGTGTACTCCCACGCCGGGTGGGCCAGCCCGGTGTGCTCGCAGGCCTGGCGCAGTACGCCCATGTCGAAGGCGGCGTTGTGCGCCACCAGCGGGTCCCCGTCGGCGAACTCCACGATGCGGGCGTGCGCCTCGGGCCAGGCGGGGGCGTCGGCGACGTCGGCGGGGGTGATGCCGTGCACGGCGATGTTGTGCCGGGAGAAGAAGTCCACCTGCCGGGGTGGCCGGATGAGGGTGGTGAACCGGTCCACGACCGCGCCGTCACGGACGCGCACCAGGCCGACCGCGCACGCGCTGCCGCGGTCGTGGTTGGCGGTCTCGAAGTCGATCGCGGTCCAGGTGTGGGACACCACGTGCCTCCTGCAACGTACGGGGAACGGGTCGAGGTTACCCGCGCCGAGGCCCCGCCGGGGACCGAACGCCCACCCCGGCCGGTACCGCCGGGCCTGTGGGCCCGCCCGGCCCCGGCGGGGCCGGGCGGTGGGAGGCGGTGGGCGCACTCAGGCGGCCCCGTCCCACAGGTCGGTGCTGTGCGCCCCGACCAGCGCGCCCACGCGTTCCAGGACCTCTCCCGCCGGTAGCGGGTCCAGGCGCCGACCGTCGCGCAGGCGCAGGGCCACACGACCGTCGACGGCCTCCTTCGCCCCGATGACCGCTTGGTAGGGCACGAGCCGGGCCGCGCGGATCCGTGCCCCCAGGCTGCCCCTGCCGGGGCCGCTGACCCGCGCCCTCAGGTCCAGTCCGGCGCACCTGCGGGCGAACTCCTCGGCGTGGGACACCTGGTCCCCGCTGATCGGCAGGACCTCCAGCTGGGTCGGGGCGAGCCAGGCGGGGAACGCGCCTCCGTGCTGTTCGATCAGGTGGGCCACCGCCCGCTCCACGCTGCCGACGATGCTGCGGTGGACCATGACCGGACGGTGCCCGGCGCCGTCCGCGCCCACGTAGCGCAGGTCGAACCGCTCGGGCTGGTGGAAGTCGACCTGGACGGTGGACAGGGTGGACTCCCGTCCCGCCCCGTCGGTGACCTGGACGTCGATCTTGGGCCCGTAGAAGGCGGCCTCCCCCTCGGCCGCCTCGTAGGGCAGTCCCGCACGGTCCAGGACGTCGGTGAGCAGGGCGGTGGAGCGCCGCCACAGGTCGGGGGAGTCGACGTACTTGCCGCCCGGACCGGGCAGGGAGAGCCGGTACCGGGCCGGGACGATCCCCAGCGCCCGGTAGGCCCCGCTGATCAGCTCCAATGCCGCGCCGGCCTCCTCGGCGACCTGGTCCAGGGTGCAGAAGACGTGCGCGTCGTTGAGCTGGATGGCGCGGACACGGGTGAGTCCGCCGAGCACGCCCGAGGGCTCGGACCTGTACATGCCGCCCAGCTCGGCCATGCGCAGGGGGAGCTCCCGGTGGCTGCGGGAGCGGGACCTGAAGATCAGCGCGTGGTGAGGGCACAGACTCGGCCGCAGGACCATCTGCCCAGAGCCGTCCCGGCCGGGCCCCTCCGCCCCCGGGTCCATGGGCGGGAACATGTCGCCGCGGTAGTGGGACCAGTGCCCGGAGATCTCGTACAGCTCCCGTTTGGCCAGTACGGGGGAGTAAACGTGCTGGTAGCCCGCCCGCCTCTCGGCGGTGCGGATGTACTCCTCCAGCGCGTGCCGGACGACCGCGCCGTCCGGGAGCCAGTAGGGGAGGCCCGCGCCGATCAGCGGGTCGGTGCCGAACAGCTCCAGCTCACGGCCGAGCCTGCGGTGGTCGTACATGGCGGTCTCCTCGCGTGGGTGGAGCGAGTGACCGTACGGCGAAGCCCCGGGGCACTCGCCCCGGGGCTTCGAACAAGACAGATGTCAGCGCGCCGGGACACTCTCCGGCGTCGTCGTCATGGCAGCGCGCTTCATGGGGCCGAGGTTAGCAGACTCCTCACGGGCGGGCCGGGGCTTTGGGGAGGGCGGTGGGAGGCGGGTCAGGGCACGCCGTGCGGTGTCCCCCTGATGCCGGGAGAGCCCCGCCGGGGCGGCGTTCCCCAGGTCCCGTCGGCTTCCGGACTTCCGCGGCGGTGACCGGTCACCCGGTGGTGAGAGGCCCGCCGACGGCGCGCCAGTCCACGAGGCCGCGGCTCATGTTGACCGCGTCGAAGCCGTACTCCACCAGTAGGTTCGCCGCACCGGCGGACCGGAGACCGCCGGTGCAGAAGGTGATGAGCAGACGGTCCTCGGGAAACTCCAGGCAGCGTTCGGGCAGTTCCTCCAGGGGCACGTGCACGGCGCCCGGGATGTGCGCCCGCTTCCATTCGAACTCGCGGCGCACGTCGACGACCAGCGCGCCTTCTTCGATGAGGCGGACCGCCTCGGCTGCGGTGACGGCCGGTGGTCGTCGCAGGTAGTGCCGCAGGCTCATGCGCTCCGCGCCTCCCGTCGCACGTTGACCATCGTGAGGGGACCGCTCAGCAGGGGCAGGAGCGCGCCGACGCGGGTCCGCACCGTCAGGCCGCGGCCCAGGAGTGCGGTGACGGCGACGGCCAGGTAGAGCGCGCCATGGGTCGGGCCGAGGAGTCCCGTGAGCGTGTCGTGGTGCACGGTGGCGAGGTTCACCAGCAGTACGAGGACGCTGAGGAGTTCGAGGGCCGAGAGCACGGACAGCGTGCGCAGCAGTGCGTTCATGAGTAGCTCGATCCGGGGCGCACGATCATGAGCACGACGACGGCCGCCCACAGCAGGTTGAAGACGCCGACCACCATGGCCAGGCGTCGCAGCTGGGCACCGTCGTCGGGGACGGCGAGAGCCTCCCGCTGGCGCGGCGTGATCTGCAGGGCGAGCAGGGCGCCCGCGACGGCGGTGAGCACCATCGCGACGACGACCCAGACCTCGGTCGTGCGGCCCTGCACGAGGGCGAGCATGAGGCCGACGGCGGGGACCACGATCGCCAGGAGGCCGTAGACGCGGGTGATGCGGTGCAGCAGGCGGGCGGTGTCGGGGCTCCGCTCGACCCGCTGTGGGCCCGCGGGCGCGGCGGTCACCGGCGCGTACCGGGGAAAGAGGCTGGTGCTCACGGCGACGGGGCCGACGAAGAGGATGCCCGCCACGACATGGACGGACAGCAGTAGGGCTTCCATGACCTTCAGCCTAACTGAAGGTCAGTCGGTGCCCGACACCACCCGTGCCATGTGGGCGCGCAGCGCCTCGGTCAGCTCGGGGTGCTGCGCGGCGAACTCCGCGTCGAGGCGGGCCACCACCTCGGCCGCCCGGGCCAGCAGCGCCTCGCCCTCGGCCGTGACCCTCAGGCTCGACGCGGCCCCCGCGTGCGCGGTCCCGTCGTCGACCAGACCCGCCCCCACGAACGCCGCCACCGCGGTGTGCGCGCTCTGCACGGTGATGCGTGAGCGCCGGGCGAGCTCACTGAACGAGATGCCCGGGGTACCGCGCACGTGCCCCAGCAGGCCGTACTTGCGGATGGTCAACCCGAGGGGCTTCAGGGCCGCGTTGAAAGCGGACTCCCACACGCGGCCCACCGTGAGCAGCGTGACGGTGGGGCTGAAGGGAGGAAGCTCGGACATGGGGTCAGGCTACCCGCCCGAGGACCGGGGTTCGCGGGGGACGGCGGCCGCCATCGCTGCGCGGTTCCGGGTCATCCAGAGGGCGGGCTCGCCGTGCAGAAAACCCGTTTCGCGGGAAGGACCCGTTTGTTAGGGTCCGTTCCGTCCGTGCCCCGCAAGGCCCTCGACGAGGCACCCGCGAAGGCTTCCCCCTCGAACTCCGCGATCACCGTGTGGCCCACGGCGGTCCCGCCACCCGACCGGGAGGTCCTGACATGGCCAGCAGGTTCACCGAGCTCGCGATCGACTGCGCCGACCCCGGCGGGCTCGCCCGGTTCTGGTGCTCGGTCCTGGACTACGAGGTGCATGACGAGGACGAGGACCTCGTCACGATCGGCTCCCCTGCGGCGTCCGAGGGCGGCAACCGTCCCGGCCCGGTGCCACCGACGCTGACGTTCGCGCGCGTGCCCGAGGGCAAGACCGTCAAGAACAGGCTCCACATCGACGTCAGCCCCACCGACAGGGAGCAGGAACAGGAGGTCCGCCGCCTGCTCGCCCTGGGCGCTCGACGCGCCGACGTCGGCCAGGGCGAGGAGAGCTGGGTCGTACTCACCGACCCGGAGGGGAACGAGTTCTGCGTCCTGGCGGGCCGCCGCCCCTGACCGGAACCGCGCACCGGTTCCCCGCGAGTGGTGGGGGCCGGTGCGCCGGAACTCCTCCACGCAAGAGCCACCTGTCCAACAAACGTTCGTTTCTCGACACTGACGAGCGTCGAGAACGTGGCTCTCACCCCGCCTGGCCGGGTTGAACAGGGGCGTCACCGCCGTTTGCGGCTGGTGCCTCGTTCGTTAACGGCACCCTGAGTGCGGCGGGCCCCGGACTCCGGGTTGGGAGCCCCCGTGTCCCTGCCCGCCTCAGGCGGACCGTGTTTCGTTGCCGGCACCGGTTGTGTCCAACACTGTGCGCATCGTCCATACCGGCGGCCCACCGGGAGGCTGGGAACGATCGGTGATGCGGAAGCCGTACCGCTGGTAGAGGCTGACGTTGCGCTCCTCGGAGGTCTCCAGTCGCACGGCTCGGGCGCCCTGCCGTCCCGCTGCGTCAAGGCCGAACTCGATCAGGGCTCCCCCGAGCCCTTTGCCCTGGTGGTCTGGGTGCACTCCCAGGGTTTCCAAACTCCAGTCGTCGGGGTCCACGGACCGCTGGTCGGCGCCTGCCAGGCGGTCGATCCGGTCGCCGTACAGGGTGATGATCCGCTCGAGGGTCTCCTCGCCGGGCTCCGATGCGTCCGGAGGCAGGAGCGCGACCACCCCCTCACCGTCCTCGCTGACCGCAACGATCCCGTGGTTCAAGGCGTGGTTCAGGTAGAGGTGCTGGAGCCCGTGCAGCCGGGATGTGTAGTCGTCCTCGGGGATGACATAGCGCGTCCACGGGTAGTCGTCGAAGGCCGCGACCAAGGTGTCGACGACCGTGTCCAGGTCCTGGGGTGCGCCGAGGCGCAGGAACGAAGTCACGAAGGGTCCTCTTCTGGAGTGTGGGTGGATGGGTGGTCGGGGCCGGAGTCGATGATTGCCCGCAGGGTGGTCAGGTGCCGGTTGAACGCGTCGCGGCCCGCGTCGGTGATGCTGACCCATGTACGGGTGCGTCTGCCCGCGGCCTCCTTGCGGACGTCGACCAGGCCTGCTTCCAGGAGCACGGTAAGGGTCTGGGACAGGGTGGAGTCGCTGACCTCCAGGAGGTCAGCGAGAAAACGGAAGTCGGTCTCTTCCAGGTTCCGCAGCGCGGCTAGGAGCGAGAACCTCACCGGTGAGTGGATGAGCGTGTCCAGGTCCTTGCGCGGATGGCTCATCGACGCGAACTCGCCCACAGGCACGCCGCGATCGGGCTGGCCGCGACGGTGCCGGCCAGCACCCACCACCACGGCGAGGAGACCCCCACGAGCTGGAGGGCGGGGTCGAGCATCAGGGTGTAGAGCGCGAACCACGTTGCCACGGCGATGCCCGTGTTGCGCAAGCCGTGGCGCGGTGCCGACAGGCTGTGGCGGTACGCAGTCGCCCAGACCGGGGCCGAGGCCAGCAGTAGGAGGGCGAACGCGATCCAGTACGGAGCCCCGAACACGTCGATGGAGAGTGTGAAGGCCAGGGCGAACACGGTCTGCAGTGCCACGAACCACCGGAACCAGCGCACTGCGCGCAGCGCGCGGGCACCGACCTCCTGGCTGGTGGACACACGGGAAGCCGCATCATCGTAGGTGAAGTGCTTTTCTGCCATGAAATAACTTTATCACTCATAAAGTTATGATGGTGGGCGGACGGCCCGTATCTGTCGCCCTGACCGACTGTCAGCGGCGGAAGGGGCACCGGGGGCCCGCCGGGAGGCTGCTGCGCCACCTCACCTACGGAAGTTCCGGTCGGGACCGCTGACCGCACGGGGCCGTGGCCGGGACTCTCCGGCGGTCCGTGCGGGCCGGGGCGGTGGTACTCCTGTTCTGGGCGGCTGCATCCTTGACGGCAGGCGCGCTGGTGTTCACGCGCAGGGACGTGTGAGACCCGGAGAACGGGGGCGGGGAGTACGAATGGGCGAGTCCGACGACGCACGGGAGGCGGCAGGCCCGCGTGCCCGGGCGGTGGCCGTGCCGTTCAGGCGGGCGGCGGAGGAGTTCACGGGCACGGCCCTGGGGCTGCTCACCGCGGCCCTCACCCTCGTGTGGGCCGCGGCGGCCGTCCTGCTCCTGGTGCCGACGCTGGTCAGGCCCTCCGCCCACCGGCGGGCGCGGGCCGCCCTCTCCCGGTGGGCGGTACGCCTGTGCGATCTGGACCTGATCCGACTGGAGCGCTGGACGGGCTGCGCGGTCGAACCGCGGCCCGGCACCGCCTCCCGCGTGGCCTACCTGCTCCTGCGGCTGCCGCTGGCCCTGGTGTGCGGCTACCTGGCGCCGTCGACGGCGGTACTGGTGGCGGTGTTCCTGGGAGGGGCGGTGCTGGAGGCCGCCACGGGCACGGGGACCACCGTCCCGGTGGTCCTGCCCGGAGCCCGGCTGTTCGTCTCCAGTATCAACCTGGGCCTGACCATGGGGCTGGTCGTTGTCGCCGCGGTGTGGCTGGTCGTGGCCCTGTCCGGCGCCGTCGACCGGGCACTGGCCCGCAGCCTCCTGGGCCCCAGTCGCGAGGACCTGCTGAACCGCCGGATCGACGAGCTCACCCAGACCAGGTCCGGGATCGTCCGCGCCGTGGACGAGGAGCGCCGACGGATCGAACGCGACCTGCACGACGGGGCGCAGCAGCGCGTCGTGGCACTGGCGATGCTGCTGGGCCGGGCCCAGCGCGGCACCGACCCCGAACGGACGGCGCGGCTGGTCCGCGAGGCGCACACCGAGTCCCGGGTGCTGTTGGACGAGCTGCGCGACGTGGCCTGGCGGGTCTACCCGACCGCCCTGGACACCCTGGGGCTGGAGGCCGCTCTGACCGAGGTGGCCAGTCGTAGCCCGCTCCCGGTGACGGTGCGCTCGGACCTGCCCGCGCCGCCCCCGGGCGAGCTGGCCACGGCCGTGTACTTCGTGGCGCGCGAGTCCATCACCAACGCAGTCAAGCACGCCGGTGCCGGGGAGGTGATCGTGCACCTGGGCGGCCACGGCGGGGTGTTGGAACTGCGGGTCCTCGACGACGGCCGGGGCGGTGCGGACCCGGCCGGGAGCGGGCTGACCGGCCTGGCGCGACGGGTGCAGGCGCTGGACGGGACACTGTCGGTACACAGTCCCGAGGGCGGGCCGACCACGGTGCGCGCCACCCTGCCCCTCCCCGGCGAACAACGGATACGGAGCCCCCATGCGCCTGGTGATCGCTGACGACTCGGTCCTCCTGCGGGAGGGCCTGGTGCGGCTGCTGGAGGAGGAGGGCCACCAGGTGGTGGCCGCCGTGGGCGATGGCGAGGCGTTGCTGGAGGAGGTCGCCAAGCACACGCCGGACGCGGCCGTGGTGGACGTGCGGATGCCGCCGACCCACACCGACGAGGGGTTGCGCGCCGCCCTGCGCATCCGGGCCGAGCACGAGGGGGTGGCGGTGCTGGTGCTGTCGCAGTACGTGGAACAGCGCTACGCCGCCGAACTGCTCGCCGGAGCCTCGGGCAGGGTCGGCTACCTGCTCAAGGACCGGGTCTCGGACGTGGGGGAGTTCCTGGACGCCCTGGAACGGGTGCGCGGCGGCGGGGCCGCGTTCGACCCCGAGGTGGTGCGCCAGCTGCTGGCCCGCACGATCCACGCCGATCCGCTGGCACGGCTGACCCCGCGTGAGCGCGCCGTCCTGGAGCTCATGGCCCAGGGGTTGAGCAACACGCTCATCGCCGAGCGCCTGTTCGTGTCGCTGAGCGCGGTGGAGAAGCACGTGAACGCGATCTTCGACAAACTGGACCTGGGTCACACCGCCGGGTACAGTCGCCGGGTGCTGGCGGTGCTGCGCTACCTGGGCTCCTGAGGGAGGGGGCCGGGCCGCCCTGCCCACGCGGGGCCCTGGCCTCCACGGGCGGCGCCCGCCGCCGCCCCGTTCGGCGGGGGAGGGCAGGCCGCCCCCGCCCCGGGATCAGGCCGGGGGTGCGGCCAGGAACTCCCGGATCAGGGCGTTGACCCGCTCGGGGGACTGCCGGTTGACCCAGTGGCCGTTGTCCTCCAGGAGTTCCAGGCGGGCCCCGGGCACCCGACGGGCCGCCTCGACGGTCCTTCCCGGACGGACAGCGAGGTCCTTGTCGCCCTGGATGAACAGGGTGGGACACGAGATCTCGCCCAGGCGCGGACGCAGGTCCACCTTCATCCGCCAGGGGCCGATGGAGGCGTTCTGCCAGTCGGAGGAGCCGGCCCCGCTCCCGCGCACCTCCTCCATGACCTCCTCCACCACGGCGTCCAGGTCCGGGACCGGACCGGCGAACAGGCCGCGCCGCACGAAGCGCTCCACCCCCTCGCGGGTGCGGAACATTCGCTCGGGCAGGGTGCTGTTGAGGAACCTGCTCCGCGCGATCAGCCACAGCAGCTGGTGCACCCCGGGCGGGAAGGCGAGCATGCCGGCGGGGGCCAGGGCCACGAGCCGCTCCACCCGTTCGGGGTGGTCGATGGCGTAGGACAGGGCCATGGCCCCGCCCTGGGACAGGCCCACGAGCGCCACCCGGTCCAGGCCGAAGCGGTCCAGCACATGGGTGATGACGGCCGTCAGGGCGTCGTGGTCGGCGGTGCCGTTCCACGGCCTGCTGTGCCCCTGTTTGGGCCAGTCGGGCGCATAGACGCGGTGCTCGGCGGCCAGGACGGGGAGGAGGTGGCGCCAGCTGAGCAGGACGTTGTCCTGCCCGCCGCCGCTCAGCAGGACGACGGGGCTGCCCTGCCCTCCCGCCGTCACCACGCTCAGCCGCCCTTCGGGGCGGTCGATGACGGTGCGTTCGAAGGGGGTCGCGGAGTGGGTCATCGGACGTGGTCCTCCTGCCCGTGCCGCCAGCGCTGGAGCACGGCGGGGAGTTCGGTCTCCAAGAAACCGTAGAGCCGGTTGACACCGACCAGGCGTTCGCGCCGCTGGGGGGTGGCGTCCTCCAGGCCCCTCAGCCCGCGCTCGGTGACCTCGCGAAATTCCGCTGCCTGGGCGTAGCGGCGCTCCAGCATCCGGCTCCAGCCGTCGGCCGCGATGCGGAAGTACTCCTGGCGCTCACCGCGGCGGCGCACCCCCTCGACCAGTCCGCTGGGGGTGAGGAGGCGGGTGGCGGTGCTGATGGAGCTGCGGCTGACCTGCAGGACCTCGGCGATCTGGGCGGCGCTCTGCTCGGGCGGGTCGCTGATCAGCAGCCAGCCGATGACTCGGCCGGAGATCAGGGGCAGGCCCTCGCGCGCGAAGAACCCCGCGACGTCGTCGACGAAGGCCAGTTCGTCCTCTGTGGGTTCGCTCATGCCCCCACATTACAGTCATTGCAGTAATGACTGCAATGACTGCAATGTGGAGGGGTACGCGACCCACGAGAAGGTGGGGAGGCCGACAGCCCTGCTCCACCGAGCCCGGTTTACCGCGCGGCCACCCCGTGCGCCCGTCAGCGGCCCGCTGCCTCCAGGCGGGCGGTGCGGGCGTCGACGAAGCGGCCGGTGACACCGTCGGCGTCGAGCTCGAAGGCGGCCCCGACCCGCCCGTGGCCCCTTATCGGCTTGTCCTGTGAGCGGCGCTACCGCGTCCGATCACAGGCCGTGGTCGCGTCCACCCGTCACCAGAGCGCTCACGCGCGCCTCGGACTCGGCCGAGAAAGCGTCCCGGGCGGCCTCGACCGCCCGGCCGGTCTCCTCGGTGACCAGCTCCATGTTGATCTGCGCTCCCGCGCCCGCACCCGCCGCGGCGGAAGCGCCGACCTGGGCGGTCAGATCGGTCACGTTGCCCGCCACCCACACACCCGGCACGCTCGTGCGCCCGGCGGCGTCGGCGGGGACGAGTTCACCGGCCCCCGACGGGTGCTCCACCGACCGCAGCCCGAGGTCCGCGAGGAAGCCGGCGCGCGCCACCATCCGCGAGGAGACCACCACCGCCTCACGGGCGACGACCGTGCCGTCGGCCAGCCGCACACCCGCGAGGCGGTCGTCGGCCACCTCCAGGGACGCCACCTCACCGGCCACGACCCTGATGCCGCGGGCGGCGAACTGCTCCGCCTGCTCCTGGGTCAGCGGCTCCGCGGTGTGGGAGAAGAACGTGACGTCCTCGCTCCACTGGCGGAACAGCAACGCCTGGTGCACCGACATCGGCCCGACGGCCAGCACGCCGATGGCGCGGTCGCGGATCTCCCAGCCGTGGCAGTACGGGCAGTGCACCACGTCGCGCCCCCACTGGTCCCGCACCCCCGGGATGTCGGGGAGCTCGTCGACCAGCCCCGTGGTCACCAACAGCCGACGCGCGTGCACCGTCCGGCCGTCGGCGAGCGACACCGCGAACCGGTCTCCGTCGCGGGCCACCCCGTCGACCCGGCCGGGCACCACCTGGCCGCCGTAGCGCCGCACGTCCGCCCGGCCGCGCTCCAGCAGTTCGCCGGGCGCCGTCCCGTCCAGGGCCAGCAGCCCGTGGACGCCCTCGGCGGGAGCGTTGCGGGGAGCTCCCGCGTCGACCACCACGACCGTCCGGCGCGCCCGTGCCAGCATCAGCGCCCCGCTCAACCCGGCGGCGCCACCTCCGACGACGACCACGTCATAGCGGTCCTTCAACTCTTCGGTCACCATGACCACCTCCGCGTCCACCATGCGCGACCCCCGGCCAGAACGACAAGTTCTGTTGCCGTTATGGCAAAAAGGTGGTGTGGGAGACGTCCCGGGGAGCATGTGTGGCGGAACCGGACCGGGTGCACGGGCCGGTTCCGGCGGAGGGCCTGCCGCCACGGCCCTCGTGGGAGGGCTCAGGAGGGTTCGAAGGAGTCCAGCGCCTCGGCGCGCAGGTCGGCCTGGTCGGCCCATGAGGACGCGGCACCGGCCCAGGCGATCGTGTAGTGCACACCGGGCGTCACCGCGATGTTGCGGGTCAGCAGGCGCCGATCCTGGCCGTCGCTGTTCCACGTGAACTCCCACTCGGCGACCGAGTGGTAGTCACTGCCGTCGGTGGCGTCCTCCAACCGCACCCGCTCATAGCCGGGCATCCGTCCCGATTCGTGGACGTTCTGCTCCTGGCCCAGGACGTGCTGGTACTCGTCGTCGGTCGGGTGCTCGGCCAGGTCGACCTGGAGGTAGCTGCCGTCGTGGGGGGAGTCGTAGTAGACACTGCTGCCCGAGGTTCTGCGGATCCACCCGTCGGGTACCCCGATCCCGAAGCCCTGGGCCTCCTCGGTCCAGGTCGTCCCGCTCCCGGAGCCCTCCTCTCCTTCCTCCGGTTCACCCTCGCCTCCCTGGTCGGAGCCCTCTTCGGCGTCGTCCCCCTCTCCGCCACCCGCCGCGGGGCCGTCTTCGCCGCTTCCATCCGCACCGGAAGCGGCCGACGAGGAATCGGGGCTGCCTCCCCACGGATCGAGCGCGACCAGCAGGGACGCCGCGGCAACGAGCCCGGCCAGACCCAGGGTGAGCACCACGAAGGGCCAGGACAGCCGTCCTCCGCGGGAGGGCGCCGGTGGTGCCACCG
The DNA here is from genome assembly GCF_042716955.1 of Nocardiopsis sp. NPDC058631. Lineage (NCBI taxonomy): Bacteria > Bacillati > Actinomycetota > Actinomycetes > Streptosporangiales > Nocardiopsidaceae > Nocardiopsis > Nocardiopsis sp. NPDC058631. The sequence continues at coordinate 113,459 of NZ_JBHXQY010000004.1, forward strand.
GGACCGTCGGGCCGGGAGGGGACGCGGGCGTTCGAGGAACCGGACGGGTCGCCTGCGCAGGGGCGAACGCCGCCGGGGACGTCTGCCGGGTGGTACCGAACCCGGGCGGGAGCGCCGTCGTCACGGGCGCCGGCAGCGGTCCGGAGGGCGGGAGGACGGCCGTGGGGAAAGCGACCGCGGAATGCGTGCTGAGGGCACCGGCGCCCGCTTGGGCGGAGAGCAGTTCGCGGCATCTCTCGGCGTCGATCCGCCCCGCCGGATCCTTTACGAGGAGCCCTTGGACGGCCTGGCCCAGCGGCCCCCGCCCCAGGAGGTCCGGCGGCTCCTGGGAGGTGACGGCGTGCAGCGTCGCGGGAATACCCTCCCGGCGGAAGGGGGAGACCCCGGTGGCCGCGTGGTACAGGGTCGCACCGAGTGACCACAGGTCGCTCGCGGGGCTGGCCGGGTGCATGCTGAGGCGCTCGGGGGCCAGGTAGGCGGGGGAGCCGAGCACCCCGGCCGTCTGGGTGATCGAGGCGGTGTCGGAGATGGTGGCGATCCCGAAGTCGGTGAGCACCACCCGCCCCGAGTCGGTCACCATCACGTTCTCGGGCTTGACGTCGCGGTGGGTGATGCCCTGCCCGTGAGCGGTGGTCAGGGCACTGAGCAGGTCCAACCCCCACGCGGCGGCCTCCCGATGGTCTCGCGGACCGTCGTCGCGCACCAGCTCGTGCAAGGAGCGCCCGGTGAGGAACTCCATGACGATCCACGGTCGGCCGTCGTCCTCGACGATGTCGTGCACGGTGACGATGTTGGGGTGGCCGCCCATCGCCGCGGCCTGTGCCTCGCGCCGTGCCCGGGCCGCCGTGCGCCGGCGGTCGGTCTCGTCCTGGCCGGGGCCCAGGAGGATCTCCTTGACAGCCACGGTGCGGTTGAGCCGGGTGTCGTGCGCCCGCCAGACCCGTCCCATGCCGCCGCGGCCGATCTCGGCCAGCAGTCGGTAGCGCTCGCGCAGCGTGCGGTGCGGATCGGCGTCGGACCCCATCGGTCTCCCTCGCGGTACGGGGTCTGGCGACCTCGTGAACAGTGGACATCGGTGCGCGCGAGGGGCGCGGGACAGGGGCTTCCGCGCGTGCCGGGCGACCAGTCTAGTGAGAGGGGAGCGGGCCGCCGAACCGAGTCGAAACGCCCGGCGCGACCGCGCCCCACCCGGACATCCGCCGGGGCGGGGGCTGCCCGCCCACGCGCTCACGGAGTCCCCAGAAACGCACCTTTTCCGACCGGGCTCCGCTCCTCACCCCCGTCGGTCGGTAATATCCCGGACGTTCTACTCGAAGCCGCTGAAAGATCATTGGAGCGACGTCCGAATGTGGAGAGTTCTGTTCCTCGCCACACCGCTGACATTGTCCGTGGCAATCCTGCTGCTCTTTGCCTTCTCTCTCGTGCTCTCGGCCCTCGCGGTCCGCTCGTGGGGCTCGTTCCCTCAGAACACGCGAAAAGTACTGGCGGCGGTGGCGGCCGTCTACATCCTGGTTCTGGTGATGCCGGCCTCCGGTGCATCCCCGGCCGGCTCCAGCCGATTCGTCGAGTGGAACCCTCTGGGTTTCGTGGACGAACTCGCGAGGGAGGAAACCGTGGAGGAGAGCTTCGGCCAGTACCTGACCGACGGCAGCACCGCCCGCTACAGCCCCGAGGAACTCACCGAGCAGGAAAGGGAGGAGGTCCGGCGGGCGGGCCCGGTCGACTTCTACGTGTACGGCGCCCCCGAGACCGGCGCGTCCGTGGTCGACGCCGAGGGCGAGGCGGTACCGCCGGCCCAGGAGAGGATCGTCCTCGCCGAACTCTCCGAGGGGATCGAGGCGGCGGGTGAACCGTTGCAGTACCAGACCATGATCGTCGAGGAAAAGGCTCTGAACGCACTCCTGTTCGTCCCCCTGGGGATCCTGGCCTTCTTCTCCTTCTCGTCGTGGTGGGTGCGCCTGCTGTTCGGCCCGTCCCTTTCGGTAGTCGTCGAGGCCCTCCAATGGATCACGGCCATGGGAAAGGTTGCCGATACTGCGGATGCTCTCGCCAATTCGGCCCGCTGCTCCCGAACGCCCGGCAAGCCGCAAGGTATGCCGGGGCGAGGAGGAGACGAATCTGACGGAGGCCGGCACCCTTTCGGGTGCCGGCCTTTTTGTGTCCGGGCACGATTCAGGTCGCGGGGGTCCAGCCCAGCCAGGTGGCCACGGTCACCAGGGAGCTGATCACGGTCGTGATGGCCACGATCAGCCCCACGTGGCGGCGCAGCCAGGCCGACACCGAGGCCGGGCGACCTACTTCTCCGCAGGCTTCGCCTTCGGCTTCCCGAACGCCGGGTCGATGAGGACAGCGCCGAACGCCAGTACCGCACCGATCCCGATCGGCCCCCACACGAACAGCGCACGCCCGGATCGCGCCCCGGCGCACTCCGGCCCTTCCAGGTAGGCATTGGCGGGCGAGAACACCGACCCGCAGTCGGACAACGACATGGGCCCGGACTCGATGGGCAGCGCGCCCGCGATCACGCCAGCGACCGCCAGCGCGGCGCCGATCAGGATGACCAACTTCGTGGACTGAGACAGCGGCATAGCGCACACCTTCGGTCGGGGGAAGCGGTGAGCGGGGCCGCGGGGACACCAGTGTGTACCAGGACGAGACAGTACGGCAGGAGGTGAGCGGATTGGGGGGCGAACCAAGTAAGACCGGAAGGGCAAGGAAGTGCCGTTTAGGTAGCGTTGGATATTCCGCGAAAACTACCGGGACCCCCTCCCCGCCGAAGCGCTCACCCGCGAGCACACCGCCGACGTCGCCCGCGCTCGACGAGCTGCTGGACGGTGCCGCGGCTCAGCCCAACCTCGGCGGCGATGTTGGCGTAGGACAGGCCGGTCTCGATCCCGATTCCTCTGCGGAAACACCCCTCCTGGCCCGGCCCCACGTGCTTGGCTGGCCCCAGCACACCCCAGGAGGACACCATGCGCTTCTTCGTCCCCATGACGCTGGCCATGGGCGCGATCTTCACCTTCGAAGTCGCCTTCAGCACCATGTCCAGCCACGATGTAGTCCTCTCCCGAGGACTCGGTGAACTCGGCTACGTCGGCGCCGCCGCCGTATTCGCCTCCCCCGTCCTGGTCCTGCTGGTCCTGCTGCTGGTCCAGGCGCTGCACCCGGCCAGCAAGAGCCGGGACGCCTGGTTGGCGCTGCCCCTGCCAGCCCTTTACCCGCTTCTGTGCCTGGGCTTCGGCGCTGACCTGACCCGCTTGCCGGACAACAGCGATGACGTCGGCCTGCTCATCTTGCCCCTGGCTATCCTGCTGCCCCTGGTGGGCGCGCTCTTCCTCGTGTACATCCTGGCGCGGGAGAAGATCCGTAAGCGCGCCGGCCTGTCCCCGGAGAACCCCGTCGTGCAGTCCTGAAGCGGGGGCGGCGGCATCACCCGGGGGGGCGAACCAAGTACGCCGGAAAGCGGCAATGGCCTAGCGTTCCCTCAGGTCAGGAGGTAGACCAATCCGGCTGCGCGAGGTGATCTAGCGACCCGGCGTGGTTCGTCCCGGTATCGCCTAGTTCTGACCGCCGGTAACTGCTCTTATCAGTACGGTCAGACCGCCTCCGGGCTTCGATGGAAGACCCCGTTGCCCCTTTCCGGCGTATCTTGTCGGCCCCCGATCCTGACTCGCCGGAGCTGGACGAGGACGACGACGGGAGCGGTCAGGAGTGACGGGCAGGACCTGGCCGGCGGCGCACAGCGCGCGGCCCCCGACTCAGGGTGACTGCGGGGCGCCGTGTCGCAGGCCGTCGAAGAGGAGGGTGGTGATCTGCCGGGCCTCGACCAACCAGCCCTCCGTGGCGCGCATTCCGCAGATGCCGCCCAGGGCGCGCAACAGGGTGGAGCCTGTGACGTCGTCGCGGACGGTGCCAGCCGCGCTGCCGGCTTCGAGCAGCAGGGAGAGGGCGTTGGCCATACGGATGCGTGCGTCGTCGAAGACCGGTGAGTCCGTCGCCATGATGCTTTCCAGCACACTGGACATCCCCTTGCCCACCGCCGCGTGGTCCACGAGCAGCAGCAGGAAGCGCCGCAGCGCCTCCTCCGGGGCGTGTTGGTCCAGCAGGACGCCGGGCGCGGCGCACAGGTCGTCGACCTCTTTGCGGTAGATCTCCTCGATCAACGTTTCGCGGGTTTCGAAGTGGCGGTAGAGCGTTCCGACGGCGACGCCGGCGCTGCGGGCGATGTCCTCGACGTGCGCGTCGGTGTCGCCGCTTAGGAACGCCTGGCGGGCCGCGGACAGCAGTGCCTCGCGGTTGCGTCGCGCGTCGGCGCGCAGCGGGCGTGATGCCGGCAAGAGAACCTCCATAAGGTGAGTCCGGTTCCGTTTACGTGTATCGTTTCCGGAGTCAGGTTCATCTTACGGAGGAGAGACCTCATGCCCATCACGGACAACAGCCTCGACGGCCTTCGGGTACTAGTCACCGGCGGCAGCCGGGGCCTGGGCGCGGCGACCGTGCGCCGCTTCGTCGCCGCGGGCGCGACCGTGCTGACGGCCTCCCGCAGCCGGCCCGAGGAGGACAGCGGTGCCACATTCCTCGCGGCGGACCTCTCCACGCAGCAGGGTGTGGCCGAACTCGGCCGCCGCGTCGTCGAGCAGGTGGGCGGCGTGGACGTGCTCGTGAACAACGCGGGCGCGGCGAGCACCCCGGCGCCGACCCTGAGCCGGTCGGACGAATCCTGGCAGGCTGACCTGGAGATGAACCTCCTCAGCGCCGTGCGCCTGGACCGGGCCCTGGTGCCGGGAATGGTTGAGCGGGGCTCCGGCGTCGTCGTGCACGTCTCCTCGATCGCCAGCCAACTGCCTCAGCGCACCGAGGCGTCCTACGCCGCCGCCAAGGCCGCGCTCAACACCTACAGCCGCGAACTGGCCACCGAGGTCGGCGAGCACGGGGTGCGCGTGGTCTGCGTCCTGCCCGGCTTCGTCGTCACCGACGGTGCCACCGCCCACCTGAAACACATGGCCGAGAAGCAGGGCATCACCACCGAAGAGGTCACGCAGCAGATCGTGGACCACCTGAAGGTCCCCATGGGCCACCCCGGAGATCCCGAGGACGTCGCCGAGTTGATCGCCTTCCTCGCCTCCGGCCGCGCGAAGTGGCTCACCGGAGCGCAGTTCCGCGTCGACGGTGGCATCATCCCGACCGTCTGAGCAACCACCGACCAGTACGAACAGGACCCCCATGCCCATCACCCTGACCTCCGTGATCATCGACGCCGCCGACATCAAGAAGGAGAGCTCCTTCTGGCACCGGCTGCTCGGCGGCTCGCTCACCCCCACACCGACCCACCACTTCGTTCAGATCCCCGGCCACCCGGTGATCGTTGTCCAGTCCGCCCCCGAACACACCGCCCCGAACTGGCCGGACGGCACCTCCCAACAGATGCACCTCGACTTCAGCGTCGACGACCTCGCAACCGCCGACCGCACGGCCACCGACGCCGGCGCCACCCGACTGCGGCCCACCGACGAGATCACTCCGGAAACCCACACCGGCAGCCGCGTCTACGCCAGCCCGGCCGGACACCCCTTCTGTCTGCGCTCGACCTGAGCCGGTCGCCGTCCACCGAGCCGCGCCTGTCGGCAATCGATCGTTTGTCGGACAGGTGGCCGGAACGGTCCTGGAGGGCTCCGAATGGGGCCTGGGAGTGTCGGAAAAACGTGTTGAGAAAGCTGCCTGTCCAACAACACGGATAAGGCCCTTTTTCGTACACTCGGGGGATGGACTCCTCCCTCGCGCTTCCCGACGACCCCCTCGCCCCGGCCCCTGCCGGCGGCGGGGCCCTGGTCGGCTACGCCCGCGTCTCCACCCTCGACCAAAAACTCGACCGCCAGCTGCGCGCCCTCGAGGCCGCGGGGTGCGTCAAGGTCTTCGCCGACAAGAAGTCGGGCAAGGACGCCCAGCGGCCCGAGCTGAAAGCCTGCCTGGCCTACCTGCGCCCCGGCGACACCCTCATCGTGCCCTCCCTGGACCGGCTCGCCCGCTCCCTGGCCGACCTCATCACCCTGGTCGGCGACCTGCGCCGCGCTGGGGTGGGCTTTCGCTCCCTGCACGAAGCCCTGGACACCACCACCCCGGGCGGCAGGCTCGTGTTCCACGTCTTCGCCGCCCTAGCCGAGTTCATCCGCGAACTCATCGTGGAGGGGACCAAGGAAGGCTTGGAGGCCGCCCGCGCCGCCGGCACACGCCTGGGGCGGCCCCCGGCGATGACCCCGGAGCAGGTCCGTCACGCCCGCGACCTGCTCAGCCGCCCTGAGAACTCGGTGGCCTCGATCGCCCGCCTGCTCGGGGTGTCCCGCTCGACCCTGTACAAGCACGTGCCGGAGCTGTCCGGAGGCCGCCGCACCGAACTGACGGAGAGCCCGTGAACCCCTGCCCGCCCGCGCGCTCTGGGCCTGGGAGAGGGTTCCTGGCCGCCCTCGAAGCTACTCAGCGGTTACTTTGCGGCTCGCCGTAGCTTCGGGAGAACCGAGCCAATTCTTCGGGCCACCTCGTCGGCGTCGGCCTGGCCGCGGTCGCGTCCGTCCTGATCGCGCTGCGCAGGAAGGAACCAGAAAGTCGGGTGGGATAGCCGAACCGGGCGTTCAAAATCCTGTTGTTGCGCCCCGGGGCGCACCTCGCCCTCCTGCGGGCCAGGAGAGTTACGCACCCGCCAGGGCGCCGGACACGGACCCAAGTGAGTACGCGGGTGGGACCCGGCGCCGGCCGTGCCCGTCTGGTCGCGAACACGGCGACCACCTGGCGCCGGCTCATGCCCGACACGCTCGCCAACGAGAAAGCGCCTCGACGCAACCAGGCAACAGAGGCTCCAAGAGCCTGAGAAGGCAAACGGAACCGGCTCCACCGGACCCGGTCCTTCCGCACCTACCCGGCGGTCGCTGTGACGAGCCCTACCAGTGGCGGTGGTTGTGGACGGCCGATGCGGGAACCGAGCCGCAGGGTGCGGCCCCTAATCTGGGGAACGCTGTTCCACCCCCGCCGAGAGGACCCCCCCCCCGTGCCCCCCGTTTTCCCGCTCCTGGTCCTGCTGCTGATCGGGGCGGTGGCCGTGATGGTCAACCCTCACCTGGTGTGGAAGGCGAATTCGTGGCGCTACCGCAACCCCGAGCACAACGAGCCCTCGGACATGGCCTATGGGGCTTACCAGGTCAGCGCGGCAGTCATGCTCGTTGCGGTCATCGCGTTGATGGCGTCCCTGCCCTGGCAGCGAGACAGCCCCCCGAGACCACCGGTGGAAGCACAGGCCTCGCCGTCCCCCGAGTATGAACCCTTCGAGGCCTCCCGCCAGGACGTCACGACGACCACCACCGACGCGGGACGCATCCGCGCCTACAGCGTGGACGAGCAGACCGTGACCGTGTACATCAGGCGCGGCCTGTGCGCATCCGCCCAGGTGCCGCCCACCGCGGAGGAGGAAGAGGAGCGGGTCGTGATCAGCTACGCGTGGTGCGATCCCGACCGCGCCGAGCCGACCATCGCCCACACGGTGGAACTGGATGAGCCGCTGGAGGACCGGGAGGTCGTCGACACCGACGGCGAGCCGCTGCGGGCCTGCGGCCCCGACGAGGTGCGGCAGAGCTGTCCCCTGTGAGCCGGGCGGGGCAGGTGTACTGACCACAGAGGTCAAAAACACCCAGCGCCGAATCCTGTACCCATGTTCCTCAACCCCTGGTACGTCGAGCTACACGCAACCGAGAGCCCGCCGCGGGCCCCTCTCTCGCTTTCGACACGGAAGCGGGGGAGGGGCCACGCCGAAGCCCGTGTCCTCTTCCCGACCTGGCTGGCCAAGTACAGTCGCGGGTCACGCAGGTCCATCTCCCCCGGCTTCTTCGCAGTGAACCCGGGGCGCGGTCGTGTAGAGAGCATCTGCGACCGTGATCATGGCCTCCCGTTCCCGTCGCGGACGGGGACCGGGTGGGAGGTTCTTCAGGGCGGGTCCGAAACGGGCGAAGAACTGGTCGGCGTCATCGATGCCGTCCGGCAGTTCGATGAACCACCGGAAACCGCAGGGTTGGGAGGGCACCCGCGCATCGGTGAGGTAGTCGTGAATATCCGCGTCAACCGCCGACCGGTCGCCTCGTGTGCGCTCCTCGACTCTGACGGTGCGCTGCCCACCGCTCTCGTAGACCACGTTGACAGGCGCCGGGGGGCGCACGTCCAGGCAGCGGACCATGTGCTCAGGTCCGGCAGCCCAGGCGAACAGGGCATGCCAACCGGATTCGGGGACCTCGAAGAACCTCCGTCCATCGCCCGTTTCAGTCTCGGTCGGCGGTTCTCCGATGATCGGAACCGCCGACCATGAACGCTCGTGCATGAGCGCACCCCCCTGCCTTGCGATGATCTGCCCGTTTGCTCCGGAGGGAACGAGCAGGATGTGCTCTCGTCCATGATCGGAGGGCGGTGGAAATCCTGTGAATTCAACGAAGGTATACCCCTGGGGCCATACCCCTGAGCGAACACGTAGCCCTCCACGGTTCCATGGTACTGGAGAGGGGCTTCCAGGCGATTGCCGGCGACCGGACCGAAGTTCGCTCGACAGTTGCCTTCATGGATATCGAATTCAACTTCGCAGGCGCGATACAAGTGGAGCCAAATGAATTGGGAAGGAGAATGCCCGAAGGATTGAATCACGCGGGAGGCAAGGAATATATGGCTGCCTTCGTTCTGTGCGCGTCGCATGCGGAGCTCCATTTCAGCAGGTGGCGCCTGTCGGAGCCGACGCAGGAGGTAAGGCGAAGCCGTACTCGGCCCCGGGCGGGGTGTGGTGGGGCTCGCAGCCGAGCAGCGCAGCATCGCCTGGGAATTGGGCGGCCCCTGGAACGAGGCCTGCCGGGTACCCAACCTCTCAGGCCGGTACACCTAAGGGTTCGTGGCCACCAACACCTCCGTGGCCTCCAGGAGAACCGGACGCCCTGACACGCCGCCGCGAGGGCGGTCCCCGGCCCCCGATTTTCCTTGACGTCACCTCCGATGAGTGAACCGGCGGCGCGTCAATGAGGATTGACGAACGCGGGCACAAGGAAGCCCTCGCGCAACGGTGCGCGGGGGCCGTCGTGATCTCGCTGTCCCGCCTGCCTCGCCCCTCGCCGCGGCTTCGTGAGAACCGTGCCAGGAGGGAGGCACTGGTAGTACGTGGCACGGATCCTCGCTCCACGGCGGTTGAGTCTCAAGCCGCTTGAGACCCGATAGTGGCGGTATGTACGACAACGAGCTGTACCCGATCGGGGACGCCGCGCACCGCAGCGGCCTGAGCGTCAGCGCCGTCCGGTTCTACTCCGACGCCGGGGTCATCACCCCCACACGCCTGACCGAGGCCGGCTACCGGCTCTACGACGTCCACGCCATCGCCCGGCTGGAGCTCGTCCGGACCCTGCGTGAGCTGGACGCCGGCCTGGAGGACATCCGTCAGGTGCTCGACGGTGAGACGACCCTGCACGACCTCCTCACCGCCCATCTGGAGATCGTCGAACGCCAGGAACGCGGCCTGCGCGCGAAACGGGCCGTTCTGAGGACCCTGGTCCAACAGAAGGGAACCGCCGCCCAGGCGGCGCTCCTGCACAAACTCGTCTCGATGTCCGACGAGGAGCGCGAACGGCTCGTCGACGAGTTCTGGAACGAGGTCGGCGCGGACCTCGACGTGCCCCCCGAGTTCGTCGAGCGGCTGCGGCAGTTGCGGCCGCAGCTGCCGCAGGACCCCACCGCCGCCCAGCTCGAAGCCTGGATCGAACTGGCCGACCTGATCCGGGACCGGGAGTTTCGCGACGCGGTCCACACCTATCTCCAGAGCACCTACGCGACCGAGCCGGGCAAGCTCTTCGCCGCCTCTCCGGTGCAGGAGTTCATCTACGGAACGGGGATGCTGATCATGCAGGACATCATCACCGTCTACCGTTCCGGGGCGCCCGCGGAGTCCCCACGCGCCCAGGAGGTGGTCGTCCGCCTGGTCCAGGCCACGGCCGAGCTCGGCGGCGATGAGGCCACCGCCGGGTTCCGGGACAAGATGGCCTCGTACTTCACCGAAATGATCAAGCTCATGGACGAGGAGGAGGCGGTGGAGGACCCCTGGTTCGACAGCACGCACGGCAGGTACACGAGCCTGGTGGCGGTGATCAACGGGACCCCGCCCGAGGGGGAGGAGGATCCGGTGCCCTGGCCGTGGATCGTGGCGGCCCTGCGCGCGTGAGCCCCCGGGGCTCACGCGCCCCGCACGAAACCGCCCCCGTCCTGCCGCGCGCCGCCCGGAATCGATCGCCATCTCGGACCCGCGGGTCACGCCGCTGCACCTGGACCTGCTGGACGGGGAATCGATCTCGGAGGCGGTCGTAGCGGCGCGGGACGTCACACTGCTGGTCAACAACGCCGGAATCAGCACGGGCGCGGACCTGATGACCGACGACCTGGACATGATCCGGCAGGACCTGGAGACACACCTCTTCGGCACCCTGAGGGTCATCCGCGCCTTCGCTCCGGCCCTGGCCTCCAACGGCGGGGGAGCGATCGTCAACCTCCTCTCCGTGCTGTCGTGGGTGGCCACCGCCGAAGGGTCGGGGTCCTACTCGGTGGCCAAGGCCGCGGAGTGGAACATGACCAACGGTGTGCGCGTCGAACTCGCCGGCCAGAAGACCCTCGTCCAAGGCGTACACTTGGCGGCTGCGGACACCGACATGATGGCAGGACGCGACGCACCCAAAATCGACCCGGTGGATGTCGCACGCGCCGCCCTCGACGGAGTACAGGCGGGAGCCGTCGAGGTACTGGTCGACGGCCCCAGCCGCTTCGTCAAGTCCGCCCTCGCCGGCGACCCGGCCCAGCTCTACGGCCGGCCGCCGGGCAACTGACCGTACTGCGCCGTGCCTGTCGGCAACGGTCGAATGGCGACGGGCACGGCGGGCGTCCAATGAACCCGGACGTTCCGGCCCCGGGGCGGCACCGATCCGACCAGAATCGAACCGCGTGACCCTCCCGGACACCTCGCTCCGGGTCACCCGTGGACCAGGCCCGATCCGTCCACTGCCAGTGCCATTTCTGTGTTCTCCTTGTTTCTGATTCTCGTCAGAGGTCTCTGGTCGCAGCCGCGATCAGGGCACGTTGTGGCCGACGGCCTGAATGAGGCCGTTCCCGCGTTCTGTTGAAAGCGCGACAGGCTAGGAGCGGGAGCTTCTGTTGGTAGAGGTGGTGACAGGGCCCCTGGCTCCACGCCCAGGCGGCCTAATCCACCACTTCGACTCTCGTGTCCTGGCCCTCGAAGCGCGCGAGATCGCCCTCTGCCGCGTCGTAGGTGCCCAGGTGGATCGTCTGGTCGGAGTACCCGATTCCGTCGGTGTTGTAGTAGAAGCCGATGTTGCCCCACGGGACGAAGTAGATGAGGTCGCCGTCCTTCGGGTCGGAGCCGGGCGATCCCTGCCAGTTCAGCTCTCGGGGCAGATCGGCGATCTTCTCCCGCCCGTTGAACTCCTCGAACTCAAGGTTCATCGGCGGCATGGACAGGAAGTCGCGGGTCGCGGGGCTGTCCTCGCCGATGGTCACGTCCACGGTCTCGGATCCTGCCGTGAACCGGACCACGGTGCCCACCACGCTCTGGCCCGACGATGACGGCGAGGAAGTTGTGGCCGTCGGGCCGGGGGTCGCCTCGGCGCCCTGGGGCGGCGACGCGGCCTGGCTGGGCGGCCCTGTCTCTTCTGTGTCGGGGCCGGTGCTGCAGCCGGCCAGCAGGGCGACACCGACGAGCGGCACGAGCAGCGCAGGCGCGCCGCGCCTGACGAGGGACGGTCTTCTCATGCCGTTCCGCCGCCGACCAAGGTCCCGAACGCGCCGCGGTCGCGGTGCAGGGACCAGATGCGCTCGGCCAGGGCGTCGGGCTCATGGTCGGGCTCGCCGCCGCCGATCCCGCGGGGGATGATCAGCTCAGCGACGTGGATGCCCTCGGGGGCGAGGGCATCATGGAGCATCTGGCCGTAGGCGCTCTCCCGGGCGAACGCGACGGAGGTGCCGGCCACACCGCCGCTCGGGCGGACAGCGCTGCCGCCGTTGACGAGCAGGATCAGGCGCAGGGAACGCCCCAGGGGCGCGAGCTTCTCCTGGTCGTGGAAGTCGTCGAAGCCGGCCTCGAAGGGCAGCAGCGCCACGATCTGGTCGGCGCCCAGGTCCTCGCCGATGCGCAGGGTGATGTTCACGGAGCGAGTCCTCTCCAAGCCCAGGCCTCCAGCTGACTGTGGGCGATGCCTGTCAGGTGCTGGGCTTCGAGCGCTGTTCGTCCATGGTCGCCGCGGACGATGCGCGTTCCTCGCTGGCAACCCACGAGGCGAGCAGCTGCATGCGCTCGGCCGACGGCGATCCGGGCTCGGCGACGTAGATCGTCAGCGTCAGGCCGGGCTCGGCCTCCAGGTCCATCCCCTCGTAGGCCAGCGTCATCTCGCCGACGGCCGAGTGGTGGAACGTCTTGAACCCCGTGCCGTGGTGCCTCACGTTGTGCGCGCCCCACAGGCGCCGGAACTCGTCGCTGCGGGTGGAGAGCTCCCCGATCAGGTCGTGCAGCTCCTTGTTGTGCGGGTCGCGGCCCCCCTCGGTGCGCAGGATCGAGACCGTGATCTCCGCGAACGCCTCCCAGCCCGGGTAGAACTCGTAGGCGCGCTCATCGAGGAAGGTGAACCGCGCGATGTTCGGCGGCTGCCCGGGCATGTCGTACGTGTCCTTGTAGAACGCCCGGCCCAGCGCGTTGGCCGCGAGCAGGTCCATGCGGCCGTTGCGGACGAACGCGGGCCCGGCGGTGACCGCGTCCAGCGTCCACTGCAGGCTCGGATGAGGCATCCAGGACTTCGGGCTTCGCCTACGAGGGGGCCGGGCCACCGGGCTCGCGGCGTGGGCGAGATCGAACAGGTGGGCCCGCTCGGCGGCGTCCAGTCGCAGCGCCTTGGCGATGCTGTCCAGGACCTCCGGGGACGCACCGCTGATCGCTCCGCGCTCCAGCTTCGTGTAGTACTCGACGCTCACCCCGGCCAGGGTGGCGACCTCGCTGCGGCGCAGCCCCTTGACCCGCCGGTTCGTGCCCGCCGGCAGCCCAACGTCACCGGGCGCGATCTTCTCCCGTCGCGTGGTGAGGAACTCGCGGACCTCGGCTCGATTGTCCATGGCTTCAACGGTAAACGGCCAGGCCGGGCCTGAGGGAGTCCCTGGTGGTACCCCTATCGGGCGGGTCTCCCGCTCGCGGGTGAACCGTGGTGTCGTTGATGGCGAGGAACGAACGAATACGAGGAGAAACCATGCGCGCCGTCGTCATGCACGCGCCCGGAGACGTCCGGGTCGAGAACATCGAGAAGCCCGCCATCGTCGAGCCGACCGACGCGATCATCCGCGTCACCGCGGCCTGCATCTGCGGCTCCGATCTGTGGCCCTACCGCGGCGCGGAGGACGTGGACGGCCCCACCCCGATGGGCCACGAGTACGTCGGCGTCGTCGAACAGACCGGCGACGACGTGCACGACATCGCCGTCGGCGACTTCGTCGTCGGGTCGTTCGTCGCCTCCGACAACAGCTGCGAGATCTGCCGGGCCGGGTTCCAGTCCCGCTGCATCCACCAGGTCATGATGGGCTCGGTCGGCACGCAGTCCGACTTCGCCCGCATCCCGCTCGCCGACGGCACCCTCGTGAAGGTGCACGGCGAGCCCACCCCGGCGCAGCTGCGCAGCCTGCTCGCCGCCTCCGACGTGCTCGGCACCGGCTGGTTCGCCGCCGTCGCAGCCGAGGCCGGTCCGGGCAGGACCGTGGCCGTCGTCGGCGACGGAGCTGTCGGACTACTCGCGATCCTCGCGGCCAAGCGCCTCGGCGCGGACCGCATCATCGCGATGTCGCGCCACGCGGACCGACAGGCGCTGGCCAAGAGGTTCGGCGCGACCGACGTCGTCGAGGAGCGCGGCGACGCGGGCGTTGCACGGATCAAGGAGCTGACAGGCGGCTACGGGGCCCATTCCACCGTGGAGGCCGTCGGCACGCAGGAGTCGATGATGCAGGCGATCCACGCGACCCGGCCCGGCGGGCACGTCGGCTACGTCGGCGTCTCGCACGGCGTCGAGCTGGACGGTCTCGATCTGTTCTTCTCCACGGTGAGCCTGCTCGGCGGCCCCGCGCCCGTGCGCCGGTTCCTGCCCGAGCTGATCGATCTCATCATGACCGACCAGATCGACCCGGGTGCCGTCTTCGACCTCGAACTCCCGATCGAGGAGGCCGCCGAGGGCTACAGGGCGATGGACGAGCGCCGCGCGATCAAGGTACTCCTGACCCTCTGACCGAGGGGCGACCGGCTGCGCGGCCCCGCAGCGCCTCGACACCGCCTCCACGGCCCTCGCCTGATCATCCCGGCCCGACCTGGCCGCATCATGCGGTCAGCGCGCCGACATCCCGGTCACCGCAACAGCGGCCAACACACATCGCAACCCCACTTCGAGGTCCACCCATGCAGGTTGAAGCCCTTCCGGCTTCCCGTTCCGACGATTCCACCAACCGGACGGCACCCACAGAACGCAAGCGCCTTCCCCTTGTCGCCTACATCCTCGCCGTGGGCACGTTCCTGATGCTCACCACCGAGTTCGTCGTCGCCGGGATCCTCCCCGACATCGCCGCAGGTCTGGGAGTCTCCCTCGCGCAGGTCGGATCGTTCATCACCGTCTTCGCCGTAGGCATGATCGTCGGCGCACCGCTCATGACGATGCTTACGGTCCGGCTCTCCCAGCGCCTGACGCTGATCCTGGCGCTCGGGGTCTTCGTCGCCGGGCACGTCTGGGTGGCACTGGCCTCCGACGTCGATCAGATCGTGATCGCCCGGTTCCTCACGGGCCTGGCCACCGGCGCGTTCTGGGCCGTGTCCGCCGTGGTCGCGAGCCGCGCCGCCGGCCCCACGATGGGCTCTCGTGCGGTCGGCATCGTGGCCGCCGGAGGCTCCCTGGCGACCGTCCTCGGCGTGCCGATCGGGGCGTACATCGCCCAGCTGACCGGTTGGCGCGGGACCTTCTGGGCCCTGGCGATCGCCGCGGCGGTCGCCACCGTCCTCGTCTTCCGGCTGGTGCCCCGCGACGAGCCCGCCAACGGGAAGAGGTCCTCCCTCCTCACGGACCTGGCCGGGCTCCTCTCCGTCCGGCTGTGGCTCGTCCTGCTCGCCTGCGCCACCACCAGCGGCGGCGTCCTCGCGGTCTACTCCTTCATCGCGCCCGTCCTCATCGACCAGTCCGGCGTGCCCGCCTCGGTCGTGCCCCTGGTGCTCACCGTCTTCGGCATCGGCTCGTTCGTCGGCACCCTCGTCGCCGGACGCTTGGGCGACAAGCACCCGCACGCGGTGACGATCGTCACCCCGGCGGTATCGACCGTCCTGATGGCCTCGGTCTTCCTGTTCTCCGGCTCGTCCTGGGCGATGGTCACCTTGATCGCGCTGCTCGGGCTGTTCGGGCTCAGCGCGAACGGCGTGCTCATCCACCTCGCCGTGCGCTTCTCCGGGAGAGCGGCGTCGCTGGGATCCGCGCTGAGCGTCGCCGCGTTCAACCTCGGTACCGCCGTCGTCACCCCTGTCGCAGCGGCCGCTCTGGCCTCGCCGCTCGGGCTCGACGGGCCGGCCGCGGTCGGCACGGCCATCATCGCGCTCACCCTGATCCCGACCACCGTGTTGGGCCTCATCACCCTGCGCCGTGCGCGGACGAGGTCCGACCGCGGCTCGGCCGACGAATCGGGCCGACGGGTACCTCTCGACAGTGCCGAGTGACGCGCCAGCGCATCGCATGAGGGCCCCGCGGCAGCAGCTGATCGGCCGCCATCCAAGCCGCTGGCGGCGACCAGCGGCAAGGAATGGGATCGCCTGATCGCGGCCGACCTGCGCGGGGTGTTCGTGTCCATGAAGCACGAGATCCTCGCCATGGAGGAGCGCGGCGGCTCGGCGTCCTCGAACGCGAAGGGCCGCCCTTCGGTCAGGGGGCGCCGTACCTCACGCCCGGCGTCCAGGTCCGCTGACAGGCATCCTGGGCAACTGACGACTCCAATGAGCGACGACACCTTCACCTCGCTCAGTTCGGCACTGTTGTGGTAAAAAGTTAGGTGTGCCGAACTCTAGAGGTTGGTCGCCTTCAACATCCTGGTCGATGGTGCTCCCCGCCACCGCCCTGGCCCTCATCCTGCCCCTCACCGCCTGCTCCGCCACGGCCGGACAGACCCGGGACGACACACGGCCCCTGGTCCTGACCACGTTCACCGTCATGGCCGACATGGTCGAGAACGTCGCGGGCGACCGGGTCGAGGTCGCCTCCCTCACCCGGCCCGGCGCCGAGATCCACGGCTACGAACCCACCCCCGACGACCTCGTCCGCGGCCAGGACGCCGACCTGGTCATGGAGAACGGACTCGGCCTGGAAGCCTGGTTCGAGCAGTTCACCGAACGGGTGGACGCCCCCACCGCCCTGCTCAGCGACGGCATCGAGACCATCCCCATCTCCTCGGGGGAGTACGAGGGCGAACCCAACCCCCACGCCTGGATGTCACCCGACAACGCACTGGTCTACGTCGACAACATCCGAGACGCCCTCACCGAACTCGACCCCGCCGGCCAGGACGCCTACGCCGAGGCCGCCGACACCTACAAGGCGCAGATCGGCGAGGTCGGCGACTACCTGGACACCGAGCTCGCCGAGGTCCCCGAGGACTCCCGGGCCCTGGTCACCTGCGAGGGCGCCTTCTCCTACCTGGCCCGCGACGCCGGACTGACCGAGCGCTACCTGTGGCCGGTCAACGCCGAGACCGAGGGCACCCCCCAGCAGATCGCCGCCGTCACCGGGTTCGTCCGCGACAACGGCGTACCCACCGTCTTCTGCGAGAGCACCGTCAACGACGGCACCCAGCAGTCCGTGGCGCGCGAGACCGGAGCCGCGATGGGCGGCACCCTCTACGTCGACTCCCTCTCCGAGGCCGACGGCCCCGTCCCCACCTACCTCGACCTGCTCCGGCACGACGCCGAGACGATCGTCGCCGGACTGACGGGATCAGCGCCGTGACCGCCGCCATCGAGGTCACCGGCGCCACCGTGCGCTACGGCGACGTCCTGGCCCTGGACGAGGTCTCCCTGCACGTGGCCCCGGGCCGCGTCTGCGGGCTGCTCGGCACCAACGGCTCGGGAAAGTCCACCCTGTTCAAGACCATCCTGGGGCTGGTCCCCACCGACCACGGCCGCGTGCGCCTCCTGGGCAGGACCAGCGCCGACGCCCGCCGCGCCGGGCTCATCGGCTACGTACCCCAGTCCGAACAGGTCGACTGGGCCTTCCCGGTGCGCGTGCAAGACGTGGTGATGATGGGCCGCTACGGACACATGGGGCGCCGCCGCCGACCCCGGCCCGCCGACCGGGAGGCCGTGGCACACGCCCTGGAACGCACCCACCTGGCCGACCTGGCCGACCGCCAGATCGGCGCCCTCTCCGGCGGCCAGCGCAAACGCGCCTTCGTCGCCCGCGCCATCGCCCAGGGCCCCTCCGTGCTGCTCCTGGACGAGCCCTTCGCCGGGGTCGACAAGCGCTCGGAGGCCACCATCGTCGAACTCCTGCGCGACCTGCGCGGGGAGGGCCACACCCTGCTCGTCTCCACCCACGACCTCGCCCAGGTGCCCGCGCTGTGCGACGAGGCCGTCCTGCTCCAGCGCCGCGTCATCGCCTGCGGCGCACCGGCCCAGGTCCTGCGCCCAGAAGTCCTGATGGAGGCCTTCGGCATCCACTCCGACGAGGAGGGACCCGCATGGACGCGCTGATCACCGGCCTCACCGAGTGGTTCACGCTCCCCCTGCAGTTCGAGTTCGTCCAGCGCGCCCTGCTGGTCAGCGTCGTCGCGGGGGTGGTCTGCGCTGTCCTGTCCTGCTGGATGACCCTCGTGGGGTGGTCGCTGATGGGCGACGCCGTCTCCCACGCGGTCCTGCCCGGGGTGGTGCTGTCCTTCATGTTCGGGCTGCCCTTCGCCGTGGGCGCGCTGGTGTTCGGCGCCGGGTCGGTCGCCCTCATCGGGGTGGTCAACCGCACCTCCCGGGTCAAGGAGGACGCCGTCATCGGCGTGGTGTTCACCGCCATGTTCGCCCTGGGCCTGGTACTCGTCTCGCGGGTCCCCAGCCAGACCGACCTGGGCCACATCCTGTTCGGCAACGTGCTCGGGGTCTCCGACACCGACATCTGGCAGGTACTGCTGCTGGCCGCCGTGGTCCTGGCCGTGGTCTGGTACAAGCACCGCGACCTCACCCTGTACGCCTTCGACCCCGTCCACGCGCACGCCCTGGGCATCAACCCGCGCCTGCTGGAGACCCTGCTGCTGGGCCTGCTCTCGGTCACCGTGGTGGTGGCCCTGCAAGCGGTCGGGATCATCCTGGTCGTGGCCATGGTCATCATCCCCGGCGCCACCGCCTACCTGCTCACCGACCGGTTCGAGCGCATGCTCCTGATCTCGGCGTCGATCGCGGTGGTGGCCGCCGTGGCCGGGGTGTTGACCAGCTTCCACCTCAACGTGTCCACCGGGGGGGCGATCGTGCTCGCCCAGGCCGCGGCGTTCGCCCTGGCCTACCTCCTCGCACCCCGCCAGGGCGTGCTCTGGCGGGGACGCGCCGCCCGTCGCTACCGCGCCCGCCGGCGCACCTCTGTCACACCCGCCCCCTAGGATCGGCGGGCGTCGGCCGGGAAGCGGCCCCGGGGCGCAGGGCGAAGGGTGAAACACGTGAGCGGCAACGGCGCGGTGGAGGACGAGGCTGCCTTCTCCGAGCTGGCCCAACGCCACCGGCACGAGCTGCGCGTGCACTGCTACCGGATGCTCGGCTCCTTCACCGAGGCCGAGGACATGGTGCAGGAGACGCTGCTCAAGGCCTGGCGCCGCCGCGACTCCTTCGAGGGGCGCTCCACGTTCCGGGCCTGGCTGTACAAGATCGCCACCAACACCTGCCTGGACGCCCTCGACCGGCGCCGTACCCGGGACAGGCCCGTGGCCGGGGGCACGGGCGGCTCGCCCTTGTGTGAGGTCCCCTGGCTCCAGCCGTACCCGGACGAACTCCTGGACCTGGCCGCACCGGTCGAAGGGGAGCCGGAGGCGGTGGCCATCTCCCGCGAGACCGTCGAACTGGCCTTCCTCGCCGCCATCCAGCACCTGCCGCCCCGCCAGCGCGCCGTCCTCATCCTGCGCGACGTCCTGGGACGCCCGGCCCAGGAGACCGCCGACGTCCTTGATGTGTCGGTCGCCGCGGTCAAGAGCGCCCTCCAGCGCGCCCGGGCGACCCTGCGCGAGGCCCTTCCTCCGAACCGGGCGGACTGGGGGCCGGTCACGGCGCCCAGCCAGCAGGAGCGCACCGTCCTGCGGCGCTACGTGGAGGCCTCCCGCAACGCCGACCCGGACGGCCTGGCGGCGCTGTTGCGCGAGGACGCGCGCCAGACGATGCCACCCGCCTCGCTGGTGTACGAGGGCCGCGAGGCCATCCTGGACCTGTGGCGCCCGGTGCTGTCCGGCGCGCAGGCCTGGGGGGAGTGGATCCCGGTCCCCGTGGACGCCAACCGCCGGCCCGCCGTCGCCAACTACGTGCGCATGCCCGGGGAGGCGGTGTACACCGCCGTCAACATCGACGTGCTGCGGATCGAGGACGGCCTGGTCGCGGAGATCACCACGTTCGGCCCCGAGACCCTGCCCGCGTTCGGCCTCCCCCTCACCCGCCGGTAGAGGTCCACGACCCCCCACCGCCGTGGCTTCGTGCCCGTCACCGGTCCGGGCGTCGGCGCCGCCTCCGGGGTCGGGGCCGCAGGACCGATTCCTTCTCCCGCGCGGTCCGGTCATACGGGTGGAAGCGACGCGGCGCCGCCGCGTCCCGGGCCCCGAAGAGGACACGACATGAGCGCGTACGGACAGAACACCACCGCACCCGACCCCGCCCTGACCGCACTGGACCGCCTCGTGGGCACCTGGAAGGTCACCGGCGGGGCCGAGGGCACCGTCACCTACCGGTGGATGGAGGGACGGCACTTCCTCCTCCAGGACGTCGCCATCGTCCAGGACGGCCAGAACGTCGTCGGCCTGGAGGTGATCGGCAGGGAGAGGCCCTTCGGCGCCGAGCGGCCCGGCAAGGACATCCGGTCGCGCTTCTACGACAGTGTGGGCAACACCTTCGACTACGTCTACGAACTGGACGGCGACACGCTCACCATCTGGGCGGGCGAAAAGGGCTCACCCGCCTACTACACGGGCACGTTCAGCGCCGACGGCACCACCGTGACCGGGCCGTGGACCTACCCCGGTGGCGGCGGCTACGACTCCACGATGGTGCGGACCGGCTGAGGAGCGGGCCGGGACCGGGCGGGCGGGGGGCGCGACACCGCAGCGCTCCCCGCCCGGGCCGTGGAGCGGGGGACACCGGAGCCGTCAGCCGGGGAGGACGCGTTCGACGAGTTCCTGCCAGCTGTCGGCGAGGGGGGCCTCGGCACACGGCTCCCCGGTCCTGGCGATCTCGTCCATCGACAGGTACAGCATGAGCGGGCCCTCCAGCGCGCTGGTGAGCTGAAGGGCGAGGCCGTCCAGATGGCGGCGGGGGACGTTCGTCAGGCTGAGCAGCATCCGGACATGGGGCCGGGTCATGCTGACCTTGCCCGCCGGGACGGACCGGTTGCGGTCCAGCGAGGCCCGGACGAGGGAGTGGTGGACGAACAGGTAGGCGATGCGGGCGCGCCCGTAGGCGATCAGGCGCTGCCTGGGGTCGGCGCCCGGCCCCAGCGGCGGCGGCCCCGAGAGCACCTGTTCCTGGAACTGTCCCTCGCTGTCGTCCAGGAGTGCGTGGAAGATGCCGGCGCGGCTGCCGAAGCGGCGGAAGACGGTGCCCTTCCCCACCCCGGCGCGTTCGGCGAGGGCGTCCATGGTGACCTTCTCCGCGCCGTGCTCGGCGAGCATCGCACGGGCCGTCTCCAGCAGGATCCGGCGATTGCGCGCCGCGTCCGCGCGCTCGGCGCGCGGTTTTCCGAAGGGCACAAGAGGGGCGTTCACAGGAAGGAACCTACACCACCGTCGCTAAACGGGGTAAAGTCCGCTTATGCTGTAGCCCCGGACCGCACCGAGCGGACCACCTGCCCTTCCACAGAAACGGACCCCATGAACCTGTTCCGACTGGACGCCAGCATCCTCCCGAGCACCTCCGTGACCTCCGAGATCGCCGACCGCGCCGAGGCCGAGTGGACCGCAGCCCACCCCGAGGGCACCGTGACCCGCCGCCACCTGGGCACCGACCCGCTGCCCTCCGACGCCTGGGCGCTGGCCACCACGGCCGCCTTCACCGCCGAGCCCGACCGCACCCCGGACCAGCGCGAAGCGCTCGACCTGGTCGCGGCGCTGGGCGCCGAGCTGGAGAGCGCCGACGCCGTGATCCTGGCCGTGCCGCTGTACAACTACGGCGTCTCCCAGCACTTCAAGACCTGGTCGGACCTGGTGATCGCGAGCGCGGGCCCCGGCACCCCGCTACTCAAGGGCACCCCCGCCCTGCTGGTCACCGCCCTCGGCGGCGGCTACGGCCCGGGCACGCCCCGGGAGGGCTGGGACCACTCCACCCCCTACCTGGAGCGCGTCGTGGGCGACATCTGGCAGGCCGACCTGACCGTGGTCAGGTGCGAGCTCACCCTCGCCGCCACGACACCGGGGATGGAGGGCCTGAGGGAGACGGCCGCGCAGCAGCGCGCCCAGGCCCTGGACGCCGCCCGCGACGCAGGGCGCGTGCTCGCCCGGGCCTGAGACCGGCAGGGCTCCGCACGCCCCACCCGACCCCGCTCCCGGCGAGGATCGGCCCCGCGCCGGTGCCCGGCGGCGGGCCGTGAACCTACCCGCTCCGGCAGCGGCTACGACTCCACGATGGTGCGGACCGGCTGAGGAGCGGAACGGGCCATGACCTGGCGCTCGTAGTGGCGGGCGGCCCTGGCCCGGTTGCCGCAGGCGGTCCCGCACCACTGCTGGCGGCCGTGGGCCTGCACGAAGTAGCGCACGCAGCGCGGCGCCGTGCAGGCCCGCAGGCGTTCCCGGTCGGGACCGTCCAGGAAGGCGATGGCGGCACGGGCCAGCGCCGCCACCACCCGCGTGTCGCAGGCTCCCCCGCCGGAGCGGAGCTCGACCACGGGCACGTCCCCCTCGTCCCAGCGCAGGCGCGGCACGACGGGCTCGCGCGAGGCCGAGGCGTTGAGCCGCTCCAGGGCCTGTTCGGCGGGCAGGAGCCGGTGGGCGTCGGCGGGGCTGGGCGGGCCGGGCAGCACCGCGCGGGCGAACAGCGCCCTGACCGCGCCGCGCAGCGCCAGTACCTGCTCCCGCAGGTCCTCACCGATCCCTGCGTCGAACCCGTGCGTTGCGGGCAGGAGGTCGGCGACCGACGCCAGCCACCGGGCGGTGTCGGACACGGTGTCCAGATCGTCTGCGACGCTGCCCGAACCGTCGTGGCGGATCGTACTGGCCAGTTCGAGCGCCAGGTGGCGTTGCATGCTTTCCCCGTCCTCATTCCGTTTGCCCGTCGACTTGCCCACGGGCTAACGTTCTAACGCTAAATGCTAACTTATCCGTTAGAAGTGCGGGACGGGAACGTGCCCGCGAGAGGACGACCATGACGGTTCTGCTCGCCCACATCAGCGACCTGCACCTGGACGGGACCGACCGCGCCACCGAGCGCGCCACCCGGACGGTGGACTACCTCCGAGGGCTCCCCCAGGCACCCGACGCCCTCCTGGTCAGCGGGGACATCGCCGACCACGGCGCACGTGAGGAGTACGCGGAGGCGGCCGGGCTGCTGGACCTGCCCTTCCCCGTGCTGAACTGCCCCGGAAACCACGACGACCGCGCGGCCTACCGCGAGGTGCTGCTGGGGGAGACGGGGACGGCCGAACCCGTCAACCAGGTCCACCACGTGGCCGGTGCGGCCGTGCTGGCCTGCGACTCCACGGTCCCCGGGCAGGAGGGCGGCCACCTGGACGCGGCCACCCTGGTCTGGATCAACGACACGTTGAACGACCTGCCCGGCGACACCCCCGCGCTCCTGGCCCTGCACCACCCGCCGGTGCGCGTCCACCACCCGCTGCCCGACTCCATGCGGCTCGACAACGCCGACGACCTCGCCGGACTCCTCGCGGCCCACCCCCGGGTGGCCGGGATCCTGGTCGGGCACGCGCACACCGGCGGGGCCACGACCTTCGCCGGTCGGCCGCTGCTGCTGGCACCGGGCGTGACGTGGACGCTGCGCATGCCGTGGGAGGGCGAGCCCGCCGCCAACCGCGACCAGCCTCCCGGCGTGGCCTTCCACGTCCTGGACGAGGACCACCGGCTGACCACCCACTTCCGGGCGGTGATGTGAACGCACCGGTCCAGGACACCGCGGACGCACTCCCCGGGCTCCTCGCGGTCCCGGCGCGGGCGGGGAGCGGCCCCGCGGTTGAGGGTTCGGCACCGCCGACAAGCGCAAACGCCGCCCGGGTTTCCACCGGGGGTTCAAAGATACGTTTGAAGGGACCCCGACCCCCCGGACAGAAGGGTGACGCCATGGCGGACGCCCCCGCGACGATCGAACTCAGCCGCCCCGAACTCCGCGCGGTCACCGGCTACGCGGTGGCGTGCGCGCGGCCCGCCCTGGCGATCTTCGAACGTGAACACCCCGACGACCGGCGCCCACGCGACGCGCTCGACGCCGCGCAGGCGTTCGCGGACGGAGCCGAGCGCACCAGGGCGCTGCGTGACAACGCCTGGTCGGCGCACCGGGCGGCCCAGGAGACCCGCGACGCGGGGCAGGGCGCGGCGAGCGACGCCGCACGCGCGGCAGCCCACGCGTGCGGTGCGGCGTTCCTCCACCCCCTGGCGAAGGCCACCCAGGTCAAGCACATCCTCGGCTCGGCCGCTCATGCCGCACGGGCGTTCGAACTCTCCGCCGGGGACGACCCCGCCGTCGGGGCCGAGCGCATCGCGCGGTCGCGGGATCTCGCGCGTGCCGTCGTGACGGAGGTCCTGGGGCGCTACCCGGCCGCCCCGCCCGGCGGCGGTCGCGTCGGAGAGCTGATCCGCCAGTTGGACGCCTCGCTCCGCTGACCCCGGGAGGGGCGGAGGGCCTGGGGCCGCCCCGCACGCGGCGGCCCGAGGCCCAAACCCAGCGCAGGGCCCCGGACAGCACCGCTCAGAGGAGCATGGCGAGCTGGCGGGCCTGGGCGACGAGGGCGCCCTCGCTGTCCCAGATCTCCATGTCCTCCTCGTGCAGGCCGCCGGCGACGTGCTTGGTGAACACCCGGCAGGCCAGCCAGCCGGGGGCGGGGCGGGCGCGCACGTGCACGCTCAGTTCGACGGTGATGGTGCTGAACTCACCGATCTCCAGGACCGCCGGGACGGCGAAGTCCACCATGGCGGGCAGGGAGTGCACGTCGGCGTCGCGGCCGTCGGCGAAGCGCATCCAGAACTCGACGTGCGGGTGGCCGTCCTTCTTGCCGTCCAGCCAGCCGGGCCGCGCGGGGTAGCGGTACTCGACGCTGTGGGCGATGGTCAGCCCCTCGGGGGCGTCGAACTCCGCAGGGACCGGGCACTCCTCCGGGGTTGGGAGGCGCGGTGGGCCCTCCAGGTGCAGCACGCGCCCCTGGGCGGTCAGGTCGCCGTAGGTGGCCGTGGCGCGCAGGACCTCCTTGCCGCCCTGTTCCAGGACGACCTGGCCGGTGGCGGTGCGGCGGCCCTCCCGGATGGTCTCGGTGCGGACCGTGGCCTCACCGGGAGCGGCCGGGCGCAGGAAGAACGCGGAGACGGCGAGGGGGTCGGGCTGGCTCAGCCCGTGGCCCAGCGCGTTGAGCGCCGTGCCCAGGACGTAGCCGCCGTTGGGGTGCGAGGTGAAGGTGGTCCACCCGTCGGTGAGGGTGGCGGTGAACTCGCCGTCGCTCCGCTTCTCGACACGGGTGTCCCGGTCGAACTGGAAGCCCTCGGTGGTGTGGTCAAGGCTCATACCCCGATGTTACTGGCGAGTAAGGGTGTTCGGTGTGCCCAGGTCCGATGTGATTTGGAAAGGGCTTGACCCTCACGCGACGTGAGCCCCTAACGTCGTGCACACGTCACCACCGCAGACCGAAGCAGGAAACCCCATGGGCCACACCGTCGGCGAGGTCGCCCGGATCAGCGGGCAGACCGTCCGCACCCTGCACCACTACGACAGCATCGGGCTCCTCGTGCCCGCCGAACGCACCGCGTCGGGCTACCGCAGCTACGGCGACCAGGACCTGGAACGGCTCCGACAGATCCTCACCTACCGGGAACTGGGTTTCGGACTGGACCGGATCGCCGAACTCCTCGACGACCCCGCCACCGACACCCGCGCCCACCTGTCCCGCCAGCACGCACTGGTGACCGAACGCATCACCCGCCTGCGCACCATGGCACAGGCACTGGAACGCCTGATGGAGGCCAACGCGATGGAACTCAACCTCACCCCCGAAGAACGCCTCGAACTCTTCGGGGACTTCGACGTCGACGCCCGCGCCGAGGAGGCCCGTGAACGCTGGGGCGCCTGCGACCCCGAGGCGTTCGACCGCTCCCAGCGCAACGTCGGCGACTACACCAAAGCCGACTGGCAGCGGAACCAGGCCGAGGCCGCCCAGATCTACCAGGCCCTGGCCAGCGCCATGCAAGGCGGGGTACCCGCCGACAGCGAGACCGCCACCGACCTGGCCGAGCGGCACCGCGACCACATCACCCGCTGGTTCTACGACTGCACCACCGAGACCCACCGGGGGCTGGGGCGGCTGTACGTGGACGACGAACGCTTCACCGCCACCGTCGACGCCCACTGCCAAGGGCTCAGCGCCTACCTGCGCGACGCCTTCGCCGCCAACGCCGACCGCCGCAGGGCAGACGAGAGCTGACCACACGGAGGGGACGGCCGGGGATCGCACGGGACCGTGCGGCCCCCGCGTCCGGCCCTCCCGGAAGGCACCTCCGGACGACCCGGGCCGGCTCGTTAGACTCCGCCCCATGAAGGTCCGCCTCGGTCGCCCCGACCTCTCCCGCCACGCAGGTCTGTTCGACCTCCCCCGAGCCCGGGACGGGGCCGGCCCCTCGGTCACCTTCCTGGGGGTCGCCACCCTCCTCTTCCAGGACGCGACCTCGGCCCTCATGACCGACGGGTTCTTCTCCCGCCCCTCGCTGCCCGCCGTGGGCCTGCGCCGTATCGCCCCCGACCACGCGCGCATCGACGCCGCCCTGGCGCGGGCCGGGGTGACCTCGCTCGACGCACTCGTCCCCGTGCACACGCACTTCGACCACGCCATGGACGCGGCGGTGGTCGCCGCCCGCACCGGGGCCCGCCTGGTCGGCGGCCCCTCCACGGCCGCCATCGGACGCGGCGGCGGCCTGCCCCAGGACAGGATCGTCCTCGCCGTACCGGGCGAACCCCTGACGTTCGGCTCCTTCACCCTGACCCTGGTCGGGTCCCGCCACTGCCCGCCCGACCGCTACCCCGGCAACATCGACGCACCCCTCACCCCGCCGGTGCGTGCGTCCGCGTACCGCTGCGGCGAGACCTGGTCCCTCCTCCTGGCACACACCGGCGGCAGCACCGCGCTGATCCAGGGGAGCGCCGGGTTCGTACCGGGTGCACTCACCGGACGCTCCGCCGACGTGGCCTACCTCGGCGTGGGCCAGCTCGGCCACCGGGACGAGGGCTACATCCGGACCTACTGGAGGGAGACGGTCGAGGCGGTGGGGGCGCGTCGGGTCGTCCTCATCCACTGGGACGACTTCTTCCGACCGCTCAGCGAACCACTGCGCGCCCTGCCCCGCCTCGGGGACGACCTCGACACCACCGTGCGCGTGCTCGGCGCCCTCGCCGCCGAGCAGGGGGTCTCACTGCACTTTCCCACCGTGTGGCGGCGCAAGGACCCCTGGTCACGGCTTGTCTGAGCCCGCCGCCCGACGGGGCGGGCGCGACACCGGCCCCCCTGTGCCTTCCGGCCCCGGGTGACGGCCGCCCGGCACGGGTAGACCGATGGCGGCGCCGACCGGCGACCGCCACCCCCGTATTCACCGAGGAGAACCTACGTGCGCTGGACCGTCCACTCGGAGAAGCCCCTCTACACCGACCAGTGGATCGACGTGCGCGTCGCCGACGTCGAACTGCCCGACGGGCACCGGTTCGGCCACCGGCTGATCCGCACCCCGGGCGGGGCGGGGGCCGTGGTGAGGGACGGGCACGGCAACGTGCTGCTGCTGTGGCGGCACCGGTTCATCACCGACACCTGGACCTACGAGATCCCCATGGGCGGCGTGCACGAGGGGGAGAACCCCGAGGTGGCGGCAGCCCGCGAGGTCGAGGAGGAGACGGGCTGGCGCCCCGGCCCGCTGCGGCCGCTGGTGTACACCCAGCCCTCCCACGGGCTGATGGACAGCGAGCACCACGTGTTCCTCGCCGACGGCGCCGAACACGTGGGGGAGCCCACCGACTCCTGGGAGGCGGAGCGCATCGAGTGGGTCGCCCTGGACCGGGTCCCCGCACTCGTCCGGGAGCGCAAGCTGGTCGGCGGAACGTCCATGAACGCGCTCCTGTACCTGTACGCCACTGGCCTCGGCGGCCACCAGGTCTGAGCGGGCCCGGCACCGGGGCCACGGGCCTACTCGGGGAAGTCGAACTCTCCGGCGCGGACGCCCTGGGTGAAGGCTTCCCACTCCTGGCGGGTGTAGAGGATCGCGGCGCCGTCGGGGAAGTGGCTGTGGCGGACCGCCACCCGCCCGGAGCCGTCGTTCAACGGACCGGCCTCGACGCAGCTTCCGCCCCCGCTTTCACTGAAGCTGCTGATGTGCCAAGCGGCCTTCTCAAGTTCCCGTCGAGTGGCGGCCTGCGGATTCTCGTCGCTCACCTGAGTTCCTTGCTGAGGGTCGTGATGAACTCGGCCGATTCCTCAGCCGGGAGGGAGGCGTCCCACAGCCGATCGTACATTTGCATCATCGGTACGGAATCGGGGCTTTCGACGTAGAGAGCCCCTTGGGGTGTCTCGACATAGCCGACCTCGGGGTAAGGGTCCGCCATCCGGTAGATGTTGAACGATCCGTTCGGACTTGCGTGTGCTCCCGAACCGAAGGGCAGCACGCGGATGTCCACGTGGGCGCGCTCTGTCGCGACGACGAGTGCTTCCAGCTGCGCGTGCATGATCCGGGAAGACCCCACCCGGCGGCGAAGTGTCGACTCGTCCAGAACCACACGCACCAGAGGGGGAGTCTCCCGGTCCAAAAGGGCCTGGCGTGCCATCCGCAGTTCGATCCAACGATCCACCTGTTCATCGGTGGCATCGGGTTCCGTGGTCCGCATGACCACACGGGCGTATGCCTCGGTCTGGAAGATTCCGGAGACCAGGGTGTTGTTGAAAAGCCACTGTTCGACCGCCAGTTCCTCCAGCCACACGAAGTCGATGAACCAGTCCTCGACGTCTTTCGTGTATCCGTCCCACCAGCCGGTCTGCCACACGTCGTCGGCGATCTTCAGCAGGTTTGCGCGCAGCCTCGGATCGTTGGCGCCGTACAGGTCGAGCAGTGCCACGACCTCCGTGCGCCGGATGGGGTAGATGCCCGTCTCGAAGCGGCTCACGGTACCCATCGCACGTTGCAGGTAGTCGGCCACCTCTTCGATGGTGCGCCCCTCCGCCTCGCGCAGGTCTCGTAGGCGTTGGCCCAGCCAACGACCCCGCAGAGTCACTCGTTTGGGTTTCCTGACGGCGGCCATTCGCGCCTCCTGGGGGCCGTGGAAGCTTCTTTTAGAAAAGCTTGTGCACCTAGAACGTGTGACTTACTGTAGCAGTGTGTGATCCTGCCTGCACAGAGAAGGTGCGAAGGCGGATGGGTCTGGCAAGCGCAAGAAGGCCCGAGCGGAACAGTTGGTCGCTCCCCGCTCGGGCCAGGAACCAGAGGAAGGCACGCATGGACGCGAACAACCCCGTCGATCCCGCTCCTGTCTATCAGAACGCCGATTCCGAGAACCGCCCACGGGCGTTCTACGTGGACGTGTGGGACGAGGACACCGACAACCTCGTGCACGCGTACTACGGGGTGGTGCACCCGACGCAGGGCGGTCTGGCCCGTTCGGTCGGCAGGCATGGCGGCATCCACAGCTTCGGGGACGTCGAGCGCTTCGCCGACCGGTTCGGCGGAGTCGTCACCTGGTGCTGACCGGTCACCCCAGGGCCGCCCGAGCCTCCGCCAAGGCCTGGGCGGCCTTGCCGTGCAGGTGGGGGTCGTTGTTGGCCCCCAGGAGTTCGACCGCCCGCTCCAGGCAGGGGATCGCCTTGTCAGGGGCGTCGGCCGCAACCCAGGTCAGACCGAGTTCGTAGCGTGCGTGCCCTTCTCTGTGTTCATCCCCGGAGGAGGCGAAGTAGTCGATCGCCCTGTCCAGCAGGGCAGTCGCCTCTTCGAACCGCCGCACTTCCCGCAATGCCAACCCCAGGTTGTTCCACGCCATCGCTTCGCGGTGGGTGTCTCCGAGCTGTTGGAACAGGCCTTGTGCGCGTTGGTGGGCGTCGATGGCCTCCTCGAACCGCCGCACTTCCCGCAATGCCGTTCCCAGGTTGTTCCAGGCCGTAGCTTCGCGGTGGGTGTCTCCGAGCTGTTGGAACAGGCCTTGTGCGCGTTGGTGGGCGTCGATGGCCTCCTCGAACCTCCGCGCCCCCCGTAACGCCAACCCCAGGTTGTTCCACGCACCCGTTTCGCGGTGGGTGTTTCCGAGCTGTTGGAACAGGCCTTGTGCGCGTTGGTGGGCGTCGATGGCCTCCTCGAACCTCCGCACTTCCTGCAATGCCGTTCCCAGGTTGTTCCACGCCATCGCTTCGCGGTGGGTGTTTCCGAGCTGTTGGAACAGGCCTTGTGCGCGTTGGTGGGCGTCGATGGCCTCCTCGAACCTCCGCGCCCCCCGTAACGCCAACCCCAGGTTGTTCC
>NZ_JBHXQY010000004.1:143531-154261 GCF_042716955.1 Nocardiopsis sp. NPDC058631
ACGCATTCGCTTCGTTTCCCCTTGAGCCGATTCGCCGGGACGCGTGCAGAGCGACCCGGTTGACCACCTCCATGTCGTGGAACCCCCTCCGGCTGTCGAGGTAGTGGGTCAAAGCGAAGGGCAGTCCGATCTCCACGTCCGTGTGCGAGAAGCGTTGGGCCGTGTGCACAGCGTCGAGGAGGACCGCACGTTCGGCGTCGAACCACTCCAGCGCCGTGGCCCGATCCCTGAAAGCCGTCGATGCCTCTTTGACGACAGGTGCTTCCAGATGGCTGCTCGCGTCCCCTGCGACGGAGGTGTAGTGCTGGAGCAGGCGGCGCCGGGCCCGGGGGTAGCGACCGGGCCCGTTCTTCCCACCGGTCAGGGAAGCGGCGTAGTCGGCGACCAGGTCGTGCATGCGCCAACGCCCCTCCCGACCGCTGACCAGGTGGGCCGATGCCAGGGCGCGCAGGGAAGAGAGGGCCTCCTGCTCCGTACTGCTCGCCAGCACGGACGCGGCTGTCGTGGACAGGTCCGGTCCGGGCGCGAGCCCCAGCAGGGCGAGCATCTCAGCGGCGTCCTTCGGCAGGCGCGCGAGGGACTGCTCGAACACCGCGCGCAGGTTCCGTGAGTCGTCCCGGAGGTGGACCAGACGGGACTCGGCGTCCTCCAGGGTCGTCGCGAGTTCGCCGGTGGACATGTCCGGGGCGGCCGAGAGGATGGCGGCGCAGATGCGCAGGGCAAGGGGGAGGCCCCCGCAAGCCTTCGCCACACGAGCGAGGTCGGCGGTGTCGTCCGCGCGCGCGTCCTCGGGGTCGACGATGCGCAGGGATTCGCTGAGCAGGGCCGTGGAACGGGCCTCGTCGAGATGGCCAAGCACGATCCTGCGGGGGGAGAGCGAGGTGAGGCTGTTGCGCGAGGTCGCCAGCAGACGGTGCCTGGCCTGCCCCGGAAGCAGCGGCCTGATCTGGTCGGCGTGGGAGGCGTTGTCCGCCACGACCAGGATCGGACCGCCCAGGTCCTCGGCGTGCCTCTCCAGCGCCGACCGGTACAGGGCCCGTTTCCCGTCGGCGTCGGCGGGCCACTGCTTGGCGGGCACCTTCAGCGCGTGCAGGAAGGACTCCACCGCGCGGTCGCCGTCGACGGGCGTGGTGTACCCGTGCAGGTCGATGAAGAGCGCTCCGGCGAACCACCCCCGGGCCCGCGCCTGGTGCCCCACGGCAAGGGCCAGCTGGGTCTTGCCCACCCCGCCCATCCCCTCGGACACCACCAGCCCCAGGCGGTCGGTGCTTTCGGGGTCCAGGACCGCCAACACCCTGCCCAGCTCCGCGTCACGGCTGGTGAACCCCGGGTCCACCTGGGGCAGCCCGAGCACGGGGGTAGCCGCGCCCTCGGGTGCGCCGTAGTTGTTCTGCACCCCGATGGCGTCCCGCCGGGACACCGGCTCGCGCATGTCGACGCGGGAACCGGGCTTCCCGGGGGATTTTTTCTTCTTCTTGCCCACGTACTCAGCTCTTCCGGCGGCGGTTTCCGTCGTTGTTCTGGGTTCCGATGACGTCGCCCTCGGCCTTGGCCCCGCGCATGTCGACGTAGTCGCCCCGGTAGGTGTGGCGGTTGACGCCCCCCTCGACCCGCCCGGCCTGGATGAGGATGCTGTTGTCCCTGACGTTGCCGTGGAAGTTGTTGGTGATGTTGCCGTTCCCGCGTTCGGGGGCGATCTCGTCCAGGAGGGCGCGCAGCTCCGCGACCGCTTCGGGGTCGTTCTTCAGGCGCTGGCGCAGCCGTACCTTCCACATCCCCCGCACGCTCTCGGTGAGTTCCTCGTCCTCCAGGACCTCCTCGCGTGAGGCCTCCAGTTCGGCGAGGGTTCCCTCCTGGGCCTGGCCGCGGCCGAACACCCTGGCGAAACCGCCCTTCACCAGCTCCCAGCCGGTCTTCGTCATCTCCTGCACGAGGATCTTGGACCCCTCGTCCGCCAACACCGCCGGGTCGAACTCCACTGTGCGCCGCCTTTCGTGTGCAAGGGACGGGATTCCCCTGTGGATAGGAGACACCAGCATCTCGCACGGTTCCCCGCCGTTGCCCGGAAATGGCACGGAAATCCCCTCGCGCCCCGAGGGGGCCCGGGTTAGCGTGCCGGTATGACGAGCACGCGCCGTCGGTGGCGCAGCCGGGAGCTGGCCGAGACCATGGAGCTGATCGGCGCCGAGGTCGACAGGGCCTGGTCGCGGGTGTGCGCGGTCTGGGGAGTCGAACCGGGCAGCCAGCAGGAGTCGGACCTGGCCCGGCTGGTGGCCGAGGGCCCCGACCAGTTCGAGTGGCGCGTGGTCGACGCCGCACTCGACCGCCTGACCTGCGAGGACTGCGGAGAGAAACTGGGGTCGGGTGAACGCGGCTGCGCCCCTTGCGACCTGGCCGACGGGTTCCGCTACGCGGCCCGCGAGGTCGACCGGCCCGGGGTCGCGCCGGGCAACGAGCACGCCGTGCGGGTGGCCTGGGCGGTGGCCGGCCACCCCCACCGGGTCCGGCCGCGGGCGGTGTGCGGCATGGAACTGGGGCTGCACCTGCTCTACGCGGGAGGTCTGCCCACCAGGGAGCAGGCGCACGGCTACCGGCACATGATCAACCAGCTCACCGAGGCCGAGGTCGAACGCGTGGCCTCCCTGGAGGAGCTGGAGGCCCTGACGGCGCGCCACCGCGACTGACCGGGGCCCTCACACCCCGTGGACCAGGGACTCCTCCACCAGCAGGCGCTCGTTGATCCTGCGGTACCCCAGGGAGCGGTTCACCGCGAGCATCGGGGCGTTCTCCTGGTTGATGGTCGCCGCCATGGCCTCCACGTGCGGGAACAGGTCGTGCACGCGCAACGCCTGGGTGGCCTTGACCCGGCTGGCCAGGCCCCTCCGCCGGTGCGCGGGCAGGACCGCCGTGTCGTGCTGGTCGGCCACCGGTCCGCGCGGCACCGTACTGACCGTGGCGGCGACCACCTCGTCGGAGGTGCGGTCCAGCGCCGCCCCCACCACCAGGCGCGAGCCGTCGTCGGCCATGCGGCGCTCCCACTCGCGCACCTGCGCCACACCCCAGCGGCGCGCACCCCTTTGCAGTGCCGCGCCGGGCGCGTCGAGGATGTGGTCCATCACCCGCCCGAAGGACGCGGCCAGGGGCTCGGGGGCCGTGTCGAGCCAGTGGGTGAGCCGGTAGCCGGGCCGCGGCCTGGAGGCGATACTCCAGCAGCGCTGCAGGGTCTCCCCGTCCAGGTACTGCTTCTGCAACTCCAGGCGCAGCAGGGTGCGCAGGTAGGGACTGCTGTGCGCGAAGGGCTCCCCCGGAGGCCCGGCCAGCACCGTGCTCTGCAACCCCACCACCTGCCGGGAGCGGGCCTCGGCGACCGCCGCCTCCCGCAGGGCCCGCCCCAACCCCTTGCGCCGCGCCGGTTGGGCGACGAACAGGCGCAACAGGCCCAGCTTGGCGTCGTGGGGCTGCCTGCGCAGCTCGGCCGCGCCCTGGACGGAACCCTCCGGCGCCAACCGGGCCGACCAGCGCCACGCCTGCCCGGCCGGTGTCCGGCGCAGCTGCCGGACCACGGCCTCGGGGTCGAGCGCACCACCGGACACCTCGCCCTGCCCGTCGGCGTAGACCGCGGCCCACGCGGCCAGGTCCGCGGGCGCGGCCGTGGCGGGATCGAGGACTTCCACCAGGGATCTCACGGTTCCACCGTGTCACACCAGTGCCCGGGTGTCCCCTGACACGGCGCGGCGGGCGCGCGCAGCGGCCTCAGCGCATGAGCTCCAGCCGCTTGGTGATCTTGTTGACGGCGTTGCGCGAGCCGACGAGGGCCACGCCCGCGTACTCGATGTCCTGGGCGGGGGTGGCGGCGAGCGTGTCCAGGTACTCGGCGTAGTCGCGGGAGCGGCGCGCCACCTCGTTGAAGCCCACCACGGTCAGGCCCTGCTCGTCGGCCTCGGCCTTGATCTCGCGCAGCCGTTCGCCGGAGGCGACCAGCGTCGGCACCGGGTGGGGGTTGAGCCCCGCGTGCACCCCGCCGTCCGCGTCCTTGCCGTCGGCGGCCAGCGAGTCCTCCAGGCGCCCGCCCAGCCCGAGTCCGAGCACGGCGCCGGCGTTGGCGGCGATCGCGGGGGAGAGGTCCTCGCGCAGGATGACGACGAGTTTGGTTGACATGGCCATGTTTGCCCCGTTCATATGTGATGTCAGCGCTCAAGAAACTAGCCATACGAACGCGGACCTGGTGCTTTGGCCGAACATTATTTTCCACAGCTTCTAGGCTGGAGGGTATGGACGAACTAGATTCGGCGATCGTGCGCGAACTCCAGCAGGATGCGCGGCAGACGAACCGGGCCCTGGCCCACAAACTCGGTGTGGCACCCTCCACCTGCCTGGAGCGGGTCCGGCTGCTGCACCGGCGCGGGGTCATCCGCGGCTACCACGCCGACATCGCCCCGACCGCGCTCAACCGGCAGGTGGAGGCGTTCGTGTCGGTGCAGCTGCGCCCGCCCAGCCGCCAGGTCATCAAGGGGTTCAAAGCGGCGATGTTCGCCCTGCCGGAGGTACTGGCGGTCTACGTGGTGGCGGGGGAGCAGGACTTCCTCGTGCACGTGTCGCTGCCCTCGCTGGACGCCCTGCACAGCTTCCTCATCGACCGACTCACCGAACGCCGGGAGGTGGTGAGCTTCCGCAGCCAGATCATCTACGACAGCGCCCGCAAGCACGTCACCGCGCCCCTTGGCTGAGACCCGCACCCGCCCGGCCCCGTGGCCGCGAAGGCACGGTCGGTCGCGGGCGGTCGTGGCGCTAGGCTTCCGCGAGCGGGGTTTTCGGGTCGGCCTGCGCCCGGGTCGCGAAGGCCTCGACCGGGGCCCGTGTGAGACCTGGCAACCGTGGGACCGGTGAAGCGGCCCACGGCAGCACAGCACGGGAGGCGAGGGACGTATGAGCAGGAAGAGCAACCAGGGAGTGGGGCTGGCCCTGGGGCTCCCCCTCGGCGCCGCCCTCGGTCTGATCATGGACAACCTCGCCCTGGGCATCGGCATCGGCATGGTCGCCGGTCTGGCCCTGGGCTTCTTCGTCGGCGCCCGCAAGGACGACGCCAGCGGGGATGACGACGGCGGGAACGAGGGCCAGGACACGGACGGGTCCAGGAGCGGCGAGAAGGACTGAACCGTGCTCCCGCGTCGGCCCGCGAGCCGACAAGGGGCGCCCCGGCGCGGCACACCCCCGCCGCCCCAGCGTGTCCCCTGCCACATTCTGGAGCCGGGGCCCACGCACCCACCTGCGAAAACGCAGGCCTCACCGCGCGTGCAACGCCCGGGTGAGCCTACTGTTTCCCGCGTGTTACGGCCCGACACCTCCAGGCAACGCGGGCTTCCTACCTTGGGTTTCGTCAGCACCCGCCGAACCCGTCAGCACCCGTCGAACAGGAAGGCCCGGTCGTGACCCCCGAGACTGGCCAGCGCGCACCGCGCACCGGTAAGAGCTGGATCTCCCGCTGGGACCCCGAGGACCAGGGTTTTTGGAACAGCGAGGGACGTCCGGTGGCCCGCCGCAACCTGTGGGCCTCCATCCTCTCCGAGCACATCGGCTTCTCCGTGTGGAGCATCTGGTCGGTGCTCGTGCTGTTCATGATCCCCGAGCACGGTTTCTCCACCACCCCCGAGCAGAAGTTCCTCCTGCTGTCGGCGGTCACCCTGGTCGGCGCGATCCTGCGCGTGCCCTACACCCTGGCCGTGCCGGTCTTCGGCGGCCGCAACTGGACGATCATCTCCACCACGCTGCTCATCGTCCCCACCGCCGCGGCGTTCTTCCTCGTCCAAAACCCCGACACCCCGTTCTGGCTGATGATGGCCCTGGCCGCCACCGCCGGCCTGGGCGGCGGCAACTTCTCCTCCTCCATGGCCAACATCAACTCCTACTTCCCCGAACGGGAGAAGGGGTGGGCGCTGGGCCTGAACGCGGGCGGCGGCAACATCGGAGTCGCCACCGTCCAACTGGTCGGCCTGGCCGTCATCGCCCTGTTCACGACCTCCGCAGGAGAGCTCGTCCCGCTCTTCTACGCGCCGCTGATCCTCATCGCCGCCTGGTGGGCGTGGAAGTCCATGAACAACCTGGTCCACGTGCGCAGCGACATCGCCGCCCAGCTCTCGGCCACCCGCGACCGCCACTTCTGGATCATGTCGCTGCTCTACATCGGCACCTTCGGATCGTTCATCGGCACCGGGTTCGCCTTCGGGCTCCTGCTCCAGGCCCAGTTCGGCCTGGCCCCCGTCCAGTCCGCCGGGATCGCCGTCCTGGGGCCCGTCATCGGCTCCCTCATCCGCCCGGTCGGCGGACGCATGGCCGACTCCCTGGGAGGCGCCCGCGTCACCCTGTGGGTGTTCACCACCATGGCCGCCTGCGCCGCCGTGCTCGTCCTGGCCGTCCAGGCCTCCCAACTGGGCCTGTTCATCGGCGCGTTCGCGGTGATGTTCGTCCTCACCGGCCTGGGCAACGGCTCCACCTACAAGATGATCCCCTCCATCTACGCCGCCAAGGCCGAGGACGCCATCGCCGCGGGCGAACCCCGCGAGCAGGCCCTGGCCCGGACCAAGCGCGTCTCCTCCTCCATGCTCGGCCTGATCGGCGCCGTCGGCGCCCTGGGCGGGGTCGCCATCAACGTCACCTTCCGCGAGTCGTTCGCCGCCACCGGGTCGACCGCGCCCGCCTTCCTCGCCTTCGGCGTCTTCTATGTGCTGTGCGCCCTGGTCACCTGGGCCGTCTACCTGCGCAAGCCCGCCCATGCCGCCACCAACGCCGCTCAGGCGGCCACCGCAGCGGAGACCACCACGCGATGACCACCACCCACTGCCCCTACTGCGCGCTCCAGTGCGCCATGCACCTGGAGCCCGGGCCGGACGGGCGCCTGGCCGCCCGCCCGGCCCCCTTCCCCACCAACCGTGGAGGACTGTGCCGCAAGGGGTGGACCTCCGCCGAGGTCCTCACCGTCCCCGACCGCCTCACCCGCCCCCTGATGCGCAAGGACCGTGACTCGGACCTGGTGGAGGTGGACTGGGACACCGCCCTGGACCACGTCGCCGAACGCCTGCTGGCCCTGGCCGCCGAGTCCGGGCCCGACACCGTGTCGGTGTTCGGCAGCGGCGGGCTCACCAACGAGAAGTCCTACACCCTGGGCAAGTTCGCACGCCTGGCCCTGGGCACCTCCCAGATCGACTACAACGGCCGCTTCTGCATGTCCTCGGCCGCCGCCGGGGGCATGCGGGCCTTCGGCCTGGACCGGGGGATGCCCTTCCCCCTCACCGACGTCGGCGAGGCCGATGTGGTCCTGCTGGCCGGCGCCAACCCGGCCGAGACCATGCCGCCGATGATGGGCCACCTGTCCGCCCCCGCCCTCCTGGTCATCGACCCCCGCCGCTCGGCCACCGCCCAGGTCGCCCTCGACAACGGCGGCCTGCACCTGGCACCCCGGCCCGGCACCGACCTGGCCCTGGCCCTGGGCCTGCTCCACACCGTGCGCGTGCGGGGATGGGTCGACCAGGAGTACGTCGACTCCCGCACCACCGGCTTCGAGGCGGCCTGGGAGCACGCCGCCGCCTGGTGGCCCGAACGCACCGAGCAGGTCACCGGCGTGCCCGCCACCCAGCTGCGCGCAGCCGCCGACCTGCTCGGCGCCGCCGCCCGCAACCGCGCCGCCTACGTCCTGACCGGGCGCGGCACCGAACAGCACTCCAAGGGCACCGACACCGTCTCGGCGTGGATCAACCTCTCCCTCGCCCTGGGCCTGCCCGGCCGCACCGGATCCGGCTACGGGTGCATCACCGGCCAGGGCAACGGCCAGGGCGGACGCGAACACGGCCAAAAAGCCGACCAGCTCCCCGGGTACCGCCGCATCGACGACCCCCACGCCCGCGCCCACGTGGCCGGGGTCTGGGGCGTGGACCCCGACTCACTGCCCGGACCGGGCCGCTCGGCCTTCGAACTCCTGGACGCGCTGGGCACCGCCGACGGACCGCGCGCCATGCTGCTGTTCGGCTCCAACCCGGCGGTCTCGGCCCCCGACAGCGCCCGCGTACTCTCCCGCCTGGCCGCACTGGACCTGCTGGTCACCGCCGACTTCGTCCTGTCCGAGACCGCCGCGCTCTCCGACGTGGTCCTGCCCGTGGCCCAGTGGGCCGAGGAGTCGGGGACCATGACCAACCTGGAGGGGCGCGTCCTGCGACGCAACCGGGCCGCCGCACCGCCCCCAGGGGTGCGCACCGACCTGCAGGTCCTCTCCGACCTGGCCGTGCGCCTGGGCCAGCCCGCCGGGCGCTTCCCCACCGACCCCGACACCGTCCTGGCCGAACTGGGCCGCGCCTCCGCCGGGGGCGCCGCCGACTACTCCGGGGTCACCCCCCAGCGGCTCGACTCCGGCGAGGCCCTGTACTGGCCCGTACGCGCCGACTCCGCCCCCACACCCCGCCTGTTCCTGGACACCTTCGCCCACCCCGACGGGCGCGCACGCTTCGTCGCGGTCGACCACCGGCCCCCGGCCGAGGCCACCGACACCGACTACCCGCTGATCGCCACCACCGGACGCCTCATGGGCCACTACCAGTCCGGCGCCCAGACCCGCCGCGTCCCCGAACTGGCAGGCGCCGAACCGGAGACGTACGTGGAGGTGCACCCCGACACCGCCGCCCGCGCCGGACTGACCGCCGGGGCCTGGGCCCGCGTCACCTCCCGGCGCGGCCACACCCGCGCCCGGGTGCGCCTGACCCCCACCGCCCGCCTGGACACGGTGTTCCTGCCCTTCCACTTCGCCGGCGCCCAGTCCGCGAACAACCTCACCAACCCGGCGCTGGACCCCACCAGCCGCATGCCCGAGTTCAAGGTCAGCGCCGTGCGCCTGGAACCCGAACCCTGACCACCGGGCGCCCACCCCCGGGGCGGCCCCTCCCGCCCCGGCGGACCCGCCCCCCACACCACCGGCCCAGCGCCCCTCGCGCCCAGGAACCCACCACCCACCCGGCCGACGCAGCCCGGGAACGCCCACCCCACACCAGGAGGCAGAAGTTGAGCACCGTGCAGGGCGCGTCCCCGCGTCAGATCGTGGTCATCGGCAACGGCATGGTCGGAGCCCGCTTCGCCGAGGAGGTAGCACGCCTGGACCCCGCAGGAGAACGCCTCCACGTGAGCGTGGTCGGCACCGAACCCCACGCCGCCTACAACCGGGTGCTGCTGTCGGGGATCATCGCGGGCGACTACAGCCCCGACCAGATCCGGCTCCCCGTCCCCGACACCCCCGGCGTGAGCGTACGCACCGGCGTCACCGCCACCGCCCTGGACACCGAACAGCGCACCGTCACCCTGGACGACGGCACCCACCTGGACTACGACGAACTCGTCCTGGCCACCGGCGCACGCGCCGCCTTCCCCCCCATCACCGGGGCCACCGCACCGGACGGCGCACCGGGGGAGGGGGTGACCGCACTGCGCGACCTGGCCGACTGCCAGAGGCTGCTCGCCCTGGCACGGCCCGGGGCGCCCGTGGTGGTGCTGGGCGGCGGCGTCCTGGGCCTGGAGGCCGCGCGCGGCCTGGTGGGCCGCGGGGCCCGGGTCTCGGTGGTGGAGTCCTCGCCCTGGATCATGCGCCGCCAGATCGACCAGCCGGCCGCGCGGATCCTGGCCGACCGCTACTCCGCCCTGGGCGTGGCCGTGCACTCCTGGCGGGTGGCCTCCCGGTGGATCCCGGGAACGGGCCTGGAGATGGACGACGGCCGCGTCCTGCCCGGCGACGCCCTCGTGGTCACCGCCGGGGTGCGCGGCAACACGGAACTGGCCGCGGACGCCGGGATCGAGGTCGAGCACGGCATCTTGGTCAACGACGCCCTGACCACCTCCAACGCCCGCGTACACGCCATCGGCGACTGCGCCCAGCACCCCGGCGGAGGCGCAGGCCTGGTCCAGCCCGGCTGGGAACAGGCGGGCATCCTGGCCCGGCGGCTCACGGGGACGGCTCCGAGCGCCCTCTACACCGGGGCACGGCCGCTGACCCGGCTCAAGGCCGAGGGCATCGAGCTGACCGCGTTCGGCCGGGTGCACGATGACGACGACGCCGAGGGCCTGGAGACCGTCACCATCAGCGACCCCTACGGGGGGCGCTACGCCAAGCTCTCGGTGCGCGAGGAGAAGGTGGTGGGCGCGGTACTCCTGGGCTTCCCCGAGGCCGCGGCGACCCTGTCCCAGCTCTTCGACACCGCATCCCCGGTCCCCGCCGACCGCCTGGCACTGCTGCAGGGGCTGCCGACCGCGGCCCCGGAGGGCCAGGGCGCGGTCGCGGAGGCCCCGGTGTGCCGGTGCAACGCGGTCACCCGCACCGACATCGAGCAGGCCTGGCTGGACGGTGCGCGCACCCGCGAGGCCATCGCCCAGACCACGAGGGCCACCACCGGGTGCGGCGGGTGCGTACGCGACGTCAACGCGCTGCTGGCGGGGATGGGCACCCAGGACCCCGCCCCGGTCGGCTGAACCCGGCCCGCCCGGCACCGGCGGGGGAGGGTCCGGGAAGCAGCCCGACGCCGACCCGCGCGAGCGGACCCGGTCGCTTTGCGGCGGCCGCTCGCGCAAAGGCAGCGCCACGAACACGGCCGGCCCCGCGCGACACCGGGTCGCGCGGGACCGGCCGCCGGGTGTGCGGTCCGATCCGCCCTAGGCCGTGTTCCGCGGATCATTCCGGGCTCGCAACCGCCAGGCTGCCTCTC